>DATIXD010000148.1:0-8497 GCA_035518875.1 Methylococcaceae bacterium
GCGCTCGTTGGTGCAACCGATTCAAAAAGCCGCCTAAGACTCTTTAAAGAGCCAACAAAGGCCGGCTCGCCGGTTTTCGGGGAACTCTGGCTCAAAATCCACACCAATGAGATTATTTCTCATCTATGAGCCCAAGTTAGATCGATTCTCGTCTTTTCAGGTATCTTCGCTGGTTTTCACCGCTGAAGACATTCAGCTGTGGCGAGCGAAGCCAAATAAAAACGGCACAGCGAAAATGGCTTATAAAAGGAAACTTGTCGAAATGCTCTTCCTTATGCAAAGCTTTGCATAACGGCCAAGACTTGACAGCCACTCGATCAACTCGACCGACTCATCCCGGAAGTAAACCCGCCACATGGGGATCTCGGCTATATCCTCACCCCACATCCTCCATGGATCGCAAGCCGTGCCGAGAGCCCCATCAACCGCCACCGACCCAGTTGGGTCAGCCACTGTCAGTTTCTCGATCCGGCGGTAACCACTGCTTCAGCGCCTTCCACCAGGCGTTGAGCCTCGCACCAACTTTCTTCGTCCACCACTCCGTGATCTTCCGATAGAAGTTCGTGGCCGCGTGCGAATGATCAGCGGAATTCATGGAGTGGCCGCCTTCCGGCATCAGGGCCGCACCGTCGCGCACCAGGAAGACGCCGGGGGCCCGGTCCTCTCCGCAGCCCCAGTTCATAATTCCGGTCTGCTCAGGAGTGAACTCGATGATGTTTTCCCCTGGGTGTATGTCGAATTCGAGTCCCATGGTCAGTACAACGATCGGGTGATGGCAGTAGGTGAGATTCTTGCCCTCGATGATCCATTTCACCGGCACGCCTTTCCTCAGCGCGAAGCGGTCCGGAACGAACCCCTTATGTGTAAGCTCCATGTGGATTACCTGGTAGCCGCCTTGAACGATCGATTCCTGGGGCATCCCTCCCGTAAGACGAGCCGTCAGGGAATTGAAGTCGTAGCCCGACCCGGTCATGGCCAAGCCCCGGTTGAGCATGATCGCCCCGAGGCCGATCACGAGGAAACCCGAGGCCTTGATGATCTTCGGGGCGAACTGCGCGGACAAGGTGCTGGTCAACGCCCCGAAGCCGAGCAGGAGCGGCAGGGTGCCTAGACCGAAGACGAACAGCATTTTCGCGCCCTGGATCGGGCTACCGGTGCCCGCAGCCAGAATGTACATGGCCTGCAGGGGGCCGCAGATGATCATCAGGCCGTTCAGAAGGCCGATGATGAACGGATGGCTGTGTGTCCGCATGCCCTGACTGATGAACCGCATCACAAATCTAGGCGTTCGGATGCCGAAACGGTTCAAGGGCGCAAACACCTTGAGCATACCGAGGCCGAACAGCAGCAGGAACACGCCCGCCGCGATGCCCGCAAGTCCCCGAAGGAAAGGCGTGAAGGTGACGATAGCACCGAGCCCACCGAACAATGCGCCGATGATGGTATAGGACAAGGTCTTGCCCGCCCCGTATAGCAGGTGCGCGCCATAGGTGATGCCGGACCGCTTGGCGGCCGTGACGGTGTAAGCCACGACCAGGGGGCCGCACATCCCGACGCAGTGGAAGCCGGTCATGAACCCGACCAGGAACAGCAGGCCGTAGCTCACGGCTTCCTTTGAAATGGGCACTCCCATGGGCATGCCCAGGAGATTGTACAGGTAGAGCAGGACGATGATTCCGCCGAGACTCCCGAGGACCATGAGCAACCGGCGAAGCGCCGACCGGAATCTCTTCCACACCGGCTCACCGCCTTTCTGATCCAAGACAGCATTAGGGCTGGTATTCATGGCTATAGTATTTCCCCGATTCATCGAAGGATTCAATGAACATATTGAGCCCCATCTGGCGATGGCGCGGCAGTTTCTACTTCGCTGCTCAATTTGACCTTGCGGGTTATCCATTTGACTACGGTTTCCACAAGAGATTGCGTTGTCTGCCATGACGACCACCCGGAAGCTTGCGCCGCATCTAATGTTTGACGTTCTATGAAAGAGCAAGACCACAACAGGTAGTGGATACCGGACTTAAATAGATATCCCGTTTGACCTTTATGCCGCACCAGGGCAGTCGCATGAAGGAAAAGGGTGGTTTTTTTTGACAATAGTCGGTTCGAGGTGGTGTAAAGCGTCGTTTTTTCAGCTGCCTCTAGATTGATGGAAACCGATGAGAAGTTGTTTTTGGATCACTTTGCCGACCTGGAAGATCCGCGTTCGCGGCAGTCGCCCCACAGCTTGATGGAACTTTTGCTAACGGCGATCTGCGCGGTGTTTTGCGGCGCGGACGGTTGGGCGGGCGTGGCGTTATGGGGACGGGCCAAGCTGTCCTGGTTGCGGCAGTTCTTGCCATTCCAAAACGGCGTGGCCGCGCATGACACGTTCGGGCGAGTGTTCGCGTTGCTGGATGCGGCGGTGTTTGAACAGCGCTTTATCGCCTGGATGCGGTCGGTATGCGGGGCCTTCAAGGGCTTGCAGGTGGCTCTTGATGGCAAGACGGTGCGGCGTTCGAAGTCGTCCGGGCAGAAGGCCCTCCATATGGTTTCGGCGTTTGCGCACGGTCTGGGGCTGACCTTGGGGCAGGTGAAGACGGCGGAGAAATCAAACGAAATCACGGCCATCCCGGAATTGCTGGACGCCTTGTTGCTGAAGGGCTGTATCGTCACCATCGACGCCATGGGCTGCCAGAAGGCGATCGCCGCCAAGATCGTCCGGCAAGAATCCGACTACGCCCTGATGGTCAAAAACAACCAGTCCCCTTGGCTGCGGCGATCGAAGGTGTTGCATCTAAAACAGACATCGATACTGAACGATACATTTGCGGCGAAATGGCATAGTGACAAAGCACTGGCCGCCCTGTAAAAAGATGCTATGGAGGCAGAATCACACCTACTCATAGTCGACGACGACCGGGAAATTCGAACGCGCGTGGGCGACTATCTCAAAAAGAACGGCTACCAGGTCAGCTTGGCTTCCGATGGAAAGCCAATGCGAGCGATTCTTGAGGAGAGCCGTACAGACCTTGTTGTGCTCGACCTGATGTTGCCCGGTGAGGACGGCTTGAGTCTTTGCCGAGAGTTGCGTACGCGATCTGACTTGCCGGCGCTGATGTTGACTGCCAAGAGCGATCCCTTCGATCGCGTGATTGGCTTGGAGGTAGGGGCTGATGACTACCTGACGAAACCGTTCGAAGCGCGCGAATTGCTGGCGCGCATACGCAGTGTTCTCCGGCGTACCCAGACAATGCCCCCTAACCTCACAACCCCACGGCCTCGACGTTTCCGCTTTGTCGGCTGGACGTTGGATGCCAAGACCCATCAACTCACTTCACCGCAAGGCGTGGCGGTCAAGTTGTCCGGCGCTGAATTCCGTCTACTGCATATCTTCCTGACCCATCCCAATCAGGTGTTGAGCCGCGATGAGCTGATGGAGCTGACCAAGGGCCGCGACGCAGATCCTTTCGATCGCTCGATCGACCTGCGGGTGAGCCGGTTGCGCCAGAAAGTGGGAGACGATGCCCGTGCCCCCTGGCTCATCAAAACTATAAGGAGTGAAGGTTATTTCCTGGCTGCAGGCTTTGAATCGGGGGTTTGATCGATGCTATGGCCACTCCGTTCGCTGTCGGTGACGCTGTTCATGATCGTCCTGGGAGGTGTGGTAATGGCCAGCGCCATAAGCCATACGTTCCATCATCACGATCGTAAACGCATTATTGAAGAGTATCGCCAGCACACCGCCGTTGAACATTTGCTCGATGCGATGCGTTTTCTAGCTCCGCTTCCTCCCTCTCCCAGAATCACCGCCGTCAGTGTATCGCCGCCCAGCGAGTGGGTCATCGAGTTCGGCTCTTTTGCGGACAACACCTCGGGCGAAGTGGCTCCGACATTCGCTAATGCTCTGGCAGACCGCGTAGCCGATGTAGCGCAGGTAGAGGGTGCCTAGATGGAACGACCGACTCAATGTGATGAAGAGACACCCGACTGCTCACTTACAGCACGAGTTCGGGCCCGGTTTTTTTAAAAGGTACGCCTGGAATTTTTGACGTGCCTTGTGCCATACAGAGACCGACGTCGATTTCGTCGGGTTCACTCGCATGTTCCGATGGATAGCTTAGCACGCGACCGCCCTTCCTACCTGAGGTGCAAAGCAATTTATGAGACTGTTCAATATATGGTTCATTCTGGTCAGCCTTCTTTTGGGCAGCATGACCTCGTCTGCGCAAGGCTTTGGACCGCCTCGCCCTCGTATCACGACGCCGATTGACGAAGGGGTACGGACACCTATGCAGGGAAACACGCATCCGGAGGCGATCCCGGCCTTTGACCTCGGTCGTGTCAATGATGACCTACCGCTAGAGCATCTATTGTTGCAGCTAAGGCGTAGTCCCGAGCAGGAACAGGCACTGCACAGGCTACTGACCGACCTGTATGACCCGAACTCCGAGAGGTATCATCAGTGGATCGGGCCGACCGCATTTGGTCAAGCCTTTGGGGTTGCGCAAGAAGACATTGCAACGCTAAGGGGTTGGCTTGAGTCACACGGTTTACGTGTCAATGCCGTTTATCCAAGTGGCATGGTGATGGATATATCAGCCACTGCCGGCCAGTTGACAGAGACATTTCATGCCGAGATGCACCTGTATAGTCGCCGTGGTAGGGTTCCCAAGGTCCACATGGCGAACGCGACCGATCCGCTGGTCCCGTCGGCTCTGGCCGCCGTAGTCGTCGGGATTGTCTCACTGCATGATTTTCGACCACACCCCATGATCCATAACGTCAGTGCGGTCAGGCGAAACGGGGTGCGGGGAGGGTGGATGCGAGTCGATACCTCGCCTGCTTTTTCGTTTCCGTATCAGGGGAGAGAGCAGTACGTCGTTGGACCGCAGGATTTCGCGACGATTTACAACGTGCGTCCACTCTGGATGCAAAGCTCTCACATTACCGGTCGGGGCGAAAGCATCGCCGTCGTCGAGGACAGCAATATGCTCAAATCCGACTGGATAACCTTTCGAGCGGCGTTCGGCCTTGCTTCATTCGGAGGTACATTGAGCCAAGTGCATCCCGCTCCGCCTTCGGGCGCGAATAACTGTTCAAACCCGGGGAGGAATGGTGACGAGAGCGAGGCGGCGCTGGATGCAGAGTGGGCCAGCGCCGTGGCGCCCGGGGCATCGATCGTACTCGCGTCTTGCGCAAATACCGCGACGACCTTCGGGGGCCTCATCGCAGCCCAGAATCTACTCAATAGCCCCACGCCACCGCCTATCATCAGCATGAGCTATGGGGCATGCGAGAGCGATCTGGGCGCCGCCGGGAATGCCGCGTACTATCATACCTGGCAGCAAGCGGCGGCCGAAGGGGTATCCGTATTTGTGGCGACCGGCGACTCTGGGGCCGCCGGGTGCGATGCGGGGTCCTACGCGACACGGGGGATTGCAGCGAGCGGGTTCGCCTCGACGCCCTACAATGTGGCCGTCGGGGGGACGGACTTCCAGGATTTTATCGAGGGCAGCATCGGGGCGTATTGGACCGCGGCAAACAGAACAGGCCTGGAGTCTGCGCGATCTTACATACCTGAGATCCCATGGAACGATTCGTGCGCCAGCAATTTACTCGCCCAGCACTTAGGGTATCCGAGCGGTACAGCGTTCTGCCAAAGCAAAGCGGCCCGCCCCGACTTTATTGACATCGCTGCCGGTAGCGGCGGTCCGAGTGCAGTATATGTCAAGCCAGCGTGGCAAGCCGGGGTCATCGGCATACGTGGCGATGGCAAACGGGACGTGCCCGACGTCTCGTTATTTGCCGCGGACGGACTCTATGCCCACGCACTCCTTTTCTGCATGTCGGACACACAGTTCGGAGGCATTCCGTGCATCTATACCAGCCCCACCGATGCGGTTCTCAATAGCGCCGGTGGCACTTCGTTTGTTGCCCCAGCGTTTGCTGGGATCCAAGCGCTCGTCAATCAACGAACGGGGCGGAGGTGGGGCAATCCAAACCCCGTGCTATACAAGCTCGCAGCGGCTGAATATGGGAGCCAAGTTCAGCCGAACGTCCGCAACTTGGCAGTTTGCAATGCTACAAATGGGGTGACGATTGGAAAAACCTGCGTCTTTCAGGATGTGACGAGGGGGAGCAATGCGGTCGTTTGTAAGGGTAACAGAAACTGTTTTCGGCCCGCGGGCGACATCTATGGGGTGCTGTCCAGCTCCTCCGCGGTACTGGGCGCAGCCTACACTTCAGGAACTGGATGGGATTTTGCTACTGGTCTAGGCAGTGTTAACGTTACTAATCTTGTGACGAAGTGGTGACCCGGGATGAGGGAACTCCCAACAGCGGTGGAATTTGGGGGTGTTATAAACTCTTGAAGGTGGCGGCAAAAGAGCTATGGGTAGGATGCGTATCATGACGCCGAACAGCGTCATTCTGACCACGACGACGTCTTGCTTCTCGCGCGCTTGCGCGGACCTCGGTTTGCGAAACTTCTTTTGGCTACCCAATGCTAGTTCTAAACTCCGGCCCGAACCGAGTGTCCAATCCACTGATTTTGAAGAATGCTCGTTTGCGGACTTCGTCACATGAAAGTCCGCAGTTTCGGAGAAGAGAGAGCGAAAAACCGGGATTTTGGCCTTGAAACCGGCCTTTTTCCGTTCCCGAAGTCCGCGCTTATTTTCTGAAGCCCGCGCCATTTCTGGCGTGCACGCGGGCAATGAAAAAGCCCAGAGAGTTTCTGCGCTTTTGATATTGGTGGAGGGGAAGGGAATTGAACCTCACTTCCCTTCAACGGCATCCTTCAATGCCTTCGCGGCGCTGAAAGCGGGGGCTTTCCGAGCAGAGATCTGAATCGTTTCACCGGTCTGTGGATTACGTCCGGTTCTGGGCGGCTTTTCCTTCACGGTGAATTTACCGACTCCCGGCAGTACGACTTCGTTGCCTTGCGCCAAGGAGTCACGCAGGCCATCGCTCAGCGCGTCAATGAATTCCTCGGTGATTTTCTTCGACTGCTGGGTACGTTCCGCGAGGGCGTCCACCAATTCTTTTTTCGTTCGCATCAGGATTCCTTATTGGTTCCGGGACAAAGACAAGGATGTAAGGCAAACCGCGGAAACTCAGGCGTTTGCCTTTCCTGCGGGAAGTATTAGAAGCAAGAGCCCGAAATGTCCAGCAATAAAAACCTGATCAGGACGAAAATGAGGTTTCTGACTGCAATATTTCTGCAATGCTATTTTCCTCGGGCTCAGAAGCTCGGCTATCAGATCCTTCCGAGACGGCGGCTTCTGCTTCCCCTGACGCAGGCTCACCCATAGACTCCCGAATCTCCGCCTCCTTGCCACGTTTCACGGCGGATACGCGGGCCCTCCGTTCGATCTCCACAATGCGCCGGCCCAGGCGTAATAAGCGTTGCTGCCACTGGTAGGCACCATTGGAACGCTGCTTGTTGGTCAATATGCCGCACAGCCACAAGGCATCCAGCGTGACCATCAGATCATCCATTCGCTGCACCAGGGCGACGAATTGGGCGACTTGGGGCGAGACGATGCGGACCGTCGTCGTCGCCGGGTTCGTATAGCGGGGTAGTTGGGTGATGCCGTTGTCCTCCCGCAGTTTGTCCAGTCGTGCCTTCTCACTCTGAACGTCCTTACCGCAGTCTCCGATGAGGGTGTTCACGACCGTTTCCACTTCATCGATCTCCTGATCGTCCCCGATGATCCGCAGGATCACGTCGATGGCGTAAAGCGCGCTGACCACCCGTGAGAATTCCCGTGCCATGACCCGCTGGGCCTGTTCGCTACGGATGGTGACGGCCTGATCGAAGACCGGGCGGCTATATTGGCGTGATTTGGCTTCGGCCATGGAAAGCTCCGATCGAGTTGGGTTGTCGATTCGCCGATGGTACGAAACCCTGCTTCATCTAGGGGCTGAAAAGTTGGCGAAATTGCTCATCTTTACGGAACAGAGTACGCACGGTTCCGGGTATATCTGCTTCCACTTTTTGCTGACCTGAATCAGGTCACACGGAAATGCCTTTCTGTCTCGACAGAGAGGTGGGCGCCAGCTGAGCGCTTACCTAGAACAGCCTTTCGAATGCTTCCGGCTTCGCGGCCGGAAAACGCCCAATCCCGGGGATGTGTTCAGTTCCTGTTTGGGGCGTGTAACTCCTCCCCGGATCGACCTGTTCACCGCACAGGCAGGCCGCATTGTTTCCGTTCCCGAGTGCGGCGGGGGGAGTCATTTCATGTTGAACCAATCGCAAATCATCGGCTTTCTGGGCCGCGATCCGGACGTGCGCTACACCGCCGACGGCAAGGCCATCGCCAATCTGGCGGTCGCCACCTCGGAACCCTACAAGGACCGGGAAACCGGTCAGCGCCTGAAACACACCGAATGGCACCGCATCGTGCTGTTCGGACGGCAGGCCGAAGTGGCCAAGGAGTACCTGAAGAAGGGCTCGCTGGTGTACGTCGAAGGCCGGCTGCGTACCCGCAAATGGCAAAAGGCCGGCGAGGAT
>DATIXD010000149.1:0-16359 GCA_035518875.1 Methylococcaceae bacterium
AAACCCTAAACCTGCTGAAAGAACAGCAAATCGGCGTCATCGAACAATCCAGAAAAGAAGGCGAAGGCACCATCAAAGCCAGGCGGGCCGACGGCCTGGAGGTAACTACCGATCTCTCCGTGCAGGGTACGCAGAACACAAAAGTGGATATTCGCGTCGGGTTGATTCCCGACCGTATGGCGGCGTAAAACCTACAGCGAGCTTTGGCACGCCGGGTCAATGTGAATCTCTTGCGCTAGTCGAAGGGATAACCGCAAATCCAGCAATTGGCAAAGGGGGGCGTTCATGCCTGATGCCCTCGATCTAAGGTGCGCTCCCTTCCTGTGGTAGGCGCGGGCATTGTCCTCGGAGCAGTCTCGTCCTGCCGCCGCTCCTATGGATGTGACAGAAGATTAAGATACACTTCCGCGCCGCGATCGTGGATTGGCACAGCAAGGAATTACATTCCGATCCTGCCGCGAAAGGATTTTGAACCATCAGAAACAGAGGAGATTTCGATGAACACGATGAAAGCAGTGCGTATTCATGCCTATGGCGGTCCGGAGGTACTGAGGTACGAGGAGGTCTTGCGCCCGGAGCCGGGGCCCGGCGAGGTCCTGATTCGGGTCCATGCCGCCGGCGTCAACCCGGTGGACTGGAAGATTCGGGAGGGGTATCTCAAACAAATGCTGCATCATTCGCTGCCCCTGATACCGGGGTGGGACGTTTCGGGCGTGGTGGCGGCAATGGGTCCCGGCGCAGTCCGGCTAAAGGCGGGCGATGAGGTTTACAGCCGCCCGGATATCGCTCGGGATGGCGCCTATGCCGAATACATCGTCGTTGGGGAGACGGAAGTCGCGCTCAAGCCAAAGACCATTGACCACGTCCATGCCGCCGCCATCCCCCTTGCCGCGCTGACGGCTTGGCAATCGTTGTTCGATGCCGCCGGACTCGGCGCCGGGCAGAAAGTGCTCATTCATGCGGCTGCCGGCGGCGTCGGAAGCTTTGCGGTGCAGCTCGCCAAATGGAAGGGCGCGCAGGTGATCGGCACGGCGTCCAAAGGGAATCACGACTTCGTTCGGAACCTGGGAGCCGATGAGGCCATCGACTATCAGACCACCCGCTTCGAAGACATGGTCCGTGATGTGGATGTCGTTTTCGACACGATTGCCGGAGAGACACAGAAGCGTTCATGGAAGGTGCTGAAGAAGGGCGGAATCCTGGTTTCGATCCTCGGCCAACCCTCGGCGGAGGAAGCGGCCGCCCATGGTGTGCGCCAGGCATCCGTCTTCGTTCAGCCCAGTGCGATGCAGCTAGATGAGATTGCAAAGCTCGTCGATTCGGGAAAGCTCAGGCCAATCGTCGAAACCGTTCTGCCGCTTGCGGAAGCACGGCGCGCGCAGGAACTTAGCCAGACCGGCCACACGCGCGGCAAGATCGTCCTGCGTGTTGTGTGACGGCAGATTCCGCTCAAGGAGAAGAGATGGCTCAACGTGCCCGAACGCTGAGACTCGCACTGAGCCTCTTCGCGTGCATCGGCGTGGCTGGGCAGCTGGGTTGTAAGCAAGAAACCGGCCCTGCGCCCCCTAGCCCCGTCCCGGAAGTCACCGTGATCACCGTGACGACTCAGACCGTGCCGGACGAACCCGAATTTATCGGCGAGACCGAGTCCTCGCGCCCTGTAGAAATCCGATCCCAGGTGACAGGCATCATCAAGGAGCGCTTCTACCAGGAGGGCCGCGATGTCAAAAAGGGCGATCTTCTGTACCAGATCGATCCCGTGCCGTTCAGGGCCGCCGCGGCGAACGCCAAGGCGATGGTGGCCCAGGCCGAGGCGCGACTGGTGCAGGCACAGCAGAATCTCGACCGCGTCAAGCCGCTTCTGGCGGAGCAGGCGGTGAGTCAGAAGGACGTCGACGATGCCGTCGCGGAAGAGCTGGCGGCGAAGGCGGCGCTGGAAGCGGCCAAGGCGCAGTTGGTGAGGGCCCAGTTCGACCTCGACAATACCCGCATTACCGCGCCCATTTCCGGATTGATCGAGCGGACCCGGGTCTACGAAGGACGGCTGGTGTCCGCGCAAACCGATCTGCTCACGGTCATCCACCAGGTTGACCCCATGTACGTGACCGTCAGCGTCCCGGAACCCTTTATTCTCAAACGAGTGCGGGAGCGCGCGCTGAAGCGGGTACAAGGTGCCGGCGTGTACGCACTGCGGGGGATCATCACTTTCGTGGACGGCAGCACCTATCCCCATGAAGGGAAGCTGGACTTGCTTGATGTGGGACTGCGCACCGCAACTGGAACCCGCGATGTGCGGGTGGTCTTCCCTAATCACGAGCGCGCCTTGCTGCCGGGGCAGTTCGTCAAGGTTCGCTTCGTGGGCGCGTTACGCACCGATGTCGTTCTGGTCCCCCAACGGGCATTTCAGGTAGGTCCCGAGGGACCCACGGTTTATGTCTTGGGAGACGAGAATAAGGTCGAGCTCCGGCGCATCCAGGCCACCGGCTGGGAGGGCGACCGGTGGCTCGTCGAAGGCGGACTCCGTGCAGGGGAGCGGGTGGTGATTGATGGACTCCAGAAACTTTCGCCGGGGATTGCCGTGAAACCAACGCTCTTGGCCGATACCGCCGCGGCCCAAACGGCGGGCTCCAAAACCGGAGCGGCCCGGTGAGCCCGCGTTTTTTCATCGACCGTCCTATCTTCGCTTCGGTCCTATCCATCATCATCGTGGTGCTCGGCCTCGTTTCCCTACAGGTCTTGCCCGTAGCCCAGTACCCCGAGATCACGCCGCCCGTGGTGCAGATCGAGGCCGATTATCCGGGTGCCAGCGCGGAAGTGGTGGCGGACGCCGTGGCGCGGCCCATCGAAGTGCAGCTTCCGGGAATAGACAACCTCCTGTATTACGACTCCACCAGCACCAACGACGGCCACATGACCATCCGGCTCACCTTCGAGATCGGAACGGATGTGGACATCGCCACCGTCCAGACCCAGAACCGGGAGAAACTCGCCGAGCCTCAACTCCCTCCGGAGGTCGTCCGACGGGGCGTTTCGGTGAAAAAGGTATCCCCGGACATCGTCGCCGTACTGACCCTCGAGTCCAGTGATCCCAGGCACGACACGCTGTTCCTGTCCAACTACGCCATCCTGCGGGTACTCGACAATATCAAGCGCCTTCCTGGGGTCGGCGATGCCACCGTGTTCGGGGCACAGAGCTACAGCATGCGTTTGATCCTGGACCCGGTTCGAATGGCGCAACTGAGCCTCACGCCGACCGACATCGCCAATGTCGTCAACGAGCAGAATCGGGATTTTCCCGCCGGCACCGTCGGGCGGGAACCTGCGCCCACGGGCACCGAACTCACCATCCCGGTCATCACCCGCGGTCGCATGACGGAGGTGAGGGAGTTCGAGGAGATGATCGTTAGGGCCCTCCCCAACGGCTCCATGATCCGCCTCAAGGATGTGGCGAGGGTCGAACTGGGGGCACAGTCCTACGACCTCCAGGGGCGGTTCAAGGGGAAACCGACCACGTTTCTCCTGACCTTCCTCTCGCCGGGAGCGAACGCCCTCGACACGATCAGGCGCATCCGCAACGAAATGGACGCTCTGACCAAGAGCTTCCCCGCCGGCGTGCGATACGACATTCCCTACGACACGACGCGGTTCATCGAGGTCTCGATCCGGGAGGTGCTCAAGACCCTGGGCGAGGCCCTGCTCCTGGTCGTCCTCGTCGTCTATCTCTTCCTGCAGAGCTGGCGCGCCACGCTGATTCCGATCGTGGCGGTTCCGGTTTCCCTCATCGGGGCGTTCATCGGCATGGAGGTCTTGGGGTTCTCCCTCAATACCCTGACTCTGTTCGGCATGGTGCTGTCCATCGGGCTGGTGGTGGACGATGCGATCGTGGTCGTCGAGAACGTAGAGCGCCACATCGAAAATGGGCTCTCGCCCAGGGACGCCGCCAAAAAGGCTCTCGAGGAGGTCACGGGGCCCGTGATCGCGATCGTGCTGGTGCTCGTATCCGTGTTCGTACCCACAGCCTTCCTGGGTGGAATCACCGGCCAGCTCTACCGACAATTCGCGGTCACGATCGCGGTTTCCGTGGCGATTTCCGGATTCGTGGCGCTGACCCTGAGCCCGGCGCTCTGTGCCCTGGTGCTGAAGCCAAAGCATGCATCGCACAGGGGCTTCTTCGAATGGTTCAACCGCTGCTTCGAATGGGCCCGGCATCACTACACTTTGGTCGCCGGCTGGCTCATGAAGCGGTCAGTGCTTGCGCTCACATTGTTCGCCCTCGTGATTGGCCTCGCCGCCGCGATGTTCAGGGTGCTGCCCGAGAGCTTCCTGCCCGATGAAGACCAGGGCTATTTCATCACCATGGTCCAATTACCGGACGGCGCCTCCGTGCAGCGGACCAACGAAGTGGTCGGCAAGCTCGAACGCTACTATCTCTCCGTCCCGGAAATCCACAGCACGGATGCCCTGGTCGGCCAAAATTTTGTGTTCAGCACCCGCGGCTCCAATAGCGCGACCATGTTCCTCCCCCTGCGCCTTTGGGACCAACGCACGCGCCCGGATCAACACGTCCAATCACTCATCCAGGCCGCCTTCGGAGAATTCGCAAAGATTCCCGAGGCGGTGATCCTGGCTTTCAACGCGCCCTCGATCCGGGGTCTGGGCGCGACAGGCGGATTCTCGGCGCAGATCGAAGACCCGGCCGGAGGAGATTTCAAGCAATTCGCCGACGTCGCCCAGGCGTTCGTGGCGAAGGCCCGGCAGGACCCGGCGATTGGGGCCATCGGGACCAGCTTCAGGGTGAGTTCCCCCCGGCTCTACGCCCATGTAAACCGGGAACGGGCCAAGGCGCTGGGCGTTCCGATCTCGGAGATCTTCGACACCCTGCAGGCCTATTTCGGCAATCTTTACATCAACGATTTCGTGAAATTCGGCCGGGTCTACCGAGTGCAAACTGAGGCGGAAGCTCGTTACCGCTCGCGCCCCGAGGACATCGCCAACATTTATGTCCGCGCCCAGAACGAACAGGGCTCGTCCATGATTCCGCTGGATACGGTGGTCACGACGGAGTTCACCAGCGGACCGGATCCGGTGACGCATTTCAACGGGTATAACGCCGCCCTGGTGTTAGGGACGGCCGGACCCGGCTATAGCTCGGGGCAAGCCCTCGCTGCCCTGGAGCGCCTGGCACAGGAGATACTCGAGCCCAAAGGTTATGGACTCGACTGGAGCGGCATCTCCTACCAGGAACACAAGGCCGGCGGGCAGTCCGTGTTCGCGTTCGCCTTCGGCCTGCTGATGGTGTTCCTGGTGCTGGCCGCCCAGTATGAGAGCTGGTCGGTGCCTTTCGTCGTGAATCTGGCCGTTCCCTTCGGCGTCTTCGGCGCCTTGTCCGCCGTGTGGATTCGGGGCATCACCAATGACATCTACTTTCATATCGGCTTGCTCACCCTGATCGGCCTCTCCGCCAAGAACGCGATCCTGATCGTGGAGTTCGCGAACAAGCGCTATCGGGCCGGACTTCCGGTCATGGAAGCCGCTCTCGAGGGCGCCCGCCTGCGGTTCCGACCGATCATCATGACCTCCATGGCGTTCATCCTGGGGGTGACGCCCTTGGTTCTGGCCACGGGTGCCGGGGCGGCGGGCCGCCATTCCATCGGCACCGGTGTGTTCGGCGGCATGCTCGCGGAGACCTTCCTGGCCATCCTTTTCACCCCAACCTTTTTCGTACTGATCCGAAAGCTCATGCGACGCGGTCCGCCTCGTTCGGCCGCCAGTGCGGATTCGGCCGAGTCGCCCGTCGAGGGGGGCCGCTGATGCGCAAGGCTATTGAATCAAGCCGTCATACCGGCAGGGATTGCCGGTATCCAGTCGACAAGGACGTTACTCCGCAAGTCGTCCCGAGTATCTGGGTTCCGGCAATCCCTGCCGGAACGACGAGATTTTTCTTAACAGTATCGCCACTGATGCGCCTCATGGCTCTCGTACTGCTTCCGGTGCTGCTGACTTCCTGCGCGATGGGCCCTGACTATGTCCGCCCTAAAATCTCCAGCCCGGCATCCTTCCGCATGGCAGGGACGGAGGGAGAGTCCATCGCCAATCTGCCCTGGTGGGATTTTCTTCGCGACCAGGAACTCCAAAAGCTGGTGCGCATCGCGCTCGCGGAGAACAAGGATCTGCAACAGGCGACCGCGGCCGTCGAAGAATTTCATGCGCGGCTCTTGACCGCGCGGACGGACTTTGCCCCCCAAGCCACCGTGAGTGCCAAGGCCCCTGCCTTCGGCCGGATGACTCCGACCAGCCTCCCCGGTTTTCCGACGCCCTCCAGCTATTTTCTCCAGGGCAACCTGTCCTGGGAGGTGGATATCTGGGGGCGGGTGCGCCGGGCGAACGAGGCGGCGCGCGCGGACCTCCTGGCGCGGGAGCAGAACCGCCGGGCCGTGATCCTAGAGCTCGTGAGCAATGTCGCGCAGGCCTATTTCGATCTCCGCCAACTGGACATGCAGCTGGAGATCGCCCGTCGTACGCTGGAGTCCTGGGAGGAGTCGGTGCGCATTGCCCGCGCGCGACTGCGGCAGGGGTTGATTCCTAAGCTGGACGCCGACCAATTCGAGGCGGAACGCGCCAATGCCGCGGCCCGCACGGCGGAGCTCGAACGCCAGATGGTGCAGAAGGAGAATGAGCTCGGAGTGCTGCTGGGGCGAAATCCCGCAGAGATTCCGAGGGGGCGGTCGCTCACCGAGCAGGCGGTGCCGTCCGAGGTGCCTGCGGGATTGCCCTCGGAGCTGCTCCAGCGGCGCCCGGACGTCCTGCAAGCGGAGGAGCAACTGGCGGCGGCCACCGCGAGGATCGGGGTCGCCAAGGCCGAGCGGTTTCCCAAGATCACCCTAACGGGGATTCTGGGCATGGCGAGCCCGCAACTGGCGAGCCTCGGCAGCGGAGGCTACGGATCGGCCGGCGTAGAAATGCTGGCGTCCCCCCTGCTCAACGCGCAAAGCTTAGGTTTCCAGCAGCGCGTAGCCGAGGCTCAAGCGAGGCAAATCCTGGCCCAGTACCAGCAGACAATCCTTGGTGCCTTCAGGGAAGTCGAGGATGCGCTGGTGGCAGTCCGCACGGCTCGTGACCAGACCGAAGCGCAGGACGTTCAGGTCGTCGCCTTGCGTTCTGCCCTGCATCTGGCCGACCTTCGCTACAAGGGTGGACTCGCCAACTATCTCGACGTGCTCACCGCAAAGCGCAGTCTCTTTGATGCGGAACTATCGCTCACCGCGACCCGGCGCCTGCACCTGGTCTCCATCGTTCAACTCTACAAGGCGCTGGGGGGCGGATGGTCCGGTGGATAGCCCGGAGTCGTCATTATCTTGCAGAGTAATCCATGTAGGTTGCACCCCACACCATTTTCCGAGCCAATCGGTTAGTCGAGACGCCCTACATAAAGGTACGCAATACGTACCTTGACCAAGCTGTCAAAACGTGCTTTGGTTGCGCTTCCTGTGAAGCGCGTTCATCCGTTCAAAAAACCATGGTTCAACCGGGTTATTGATTTCCAGCTCGAACGTCCTCAAGGCTGAATGCCCTTTTAAGGACAAAATAGGTCGCCGACAACCCTAAGAGGATAGCTCCTATTCCTATGAGTAGTCCCGGCTCGGTATGTTTTATGTCCAGCGTAATCAGCTTATTACCCAGTGCAATAATGGCGACTTCCACCACGAAGGCCGGGTTAATGGACCCCTGCACGAGATAGCTTTTTATGGATTTGAGAAGCTCTAATCCAGTGACCAGGATGAGGAAAGGGCTGAAAGATTCAAATAGTCGGTCGATATCAACCAAAAAAGGGAAGATTCAAGGATACTCTTGATAAGGACTCGGCTGAGTTCAAGGGTACCCAGAATCACGGAAACCAGTAGCATGAAGACCAGCACGTAAACGACATACCTTTCAACTTTATCAATGCTTTTTAGCATTAATTTTTTAAGTTGAGAGGATTAGGCTAGTGGCGGGCTTCCCTGTCACAGGGTTGGCCACGGGCATGTGCTTCGATAGCACCCCTGAGCGATGGTCCCAGTTTCGGGAATGCCTGAGAGATTTTATTCTTCAAAATCGGGGCCAAGAGGCTATAGAAGCCCTTGATACAATTCACCCCATTAAACTTCATCGGTCCAAACGGTGAAACTCTCCAGGACATGCCTCCCAAAGGTGGTGGTCAAGGCGACGTCGGCAGCGTCACGGCCGCGTGCCATAAGAATGCGGCCTATTCGAGGCCTATTATTACGTGCATCAAACGTGTACCACTGATCGCCCAGGAACACCTCGAACCAGGCGCTGAAATCCATAGGAGTGGGATCCGGGGGAACCTGAATATCGCCGAGATAGCCAGTGGCATAGCGGGCGGGAATGCCCATGCACCGGCACAAGGTGATCGCGAGGTGCGTGAAATCTCGGCACACGCCTCTTTGTTCCAGGTAGGTTTCATAGGCCGTTCTATCACCCCGGGCCAACAGGTAGCCGAAAGTGACGTGGTTGTGGACCCAATCGCAGATCGCCTGAACTCGCCCCCAGCCTGTGGGCCCTTGGCCGAACAAATTCCACGCGATATCGGATAGCTTTTCCACTTCGCAATAGCGACTGCCCAGGAGATACAGGAACGTATCGGGAGGCAGTTCGTGCAGGGTATGCTGCCGAGCCGTGGGCACCACGACATCCGGCAAACCACTATCTGCCAAAATGGCGTCGCTCCTGAGTCGCACCCGTCCGCCGGGAGAGTAAGCTCGTGCGCATTTATTCCCATACACATCGATGAAATCTTCGATGACCATCGCCGGTTCGCTGACCAGACGCTCCGGAGTTCTCAAAGACCCACTCCTGCTGGGATGCGTATAAAGCATCATGATCATTTCGGTGGGTTGCGGAAAGTAATAGGTGATGTCGTAGCCGATTCGAATGAGCATGGCATGTGTAGCGGATCGGATGGGTTACGGCGGCACCGAGACTAACCCGGCAACACCTCACAAATACCGTCAAATTGTTTCGCGATGAGTGCACCGAGCCTCGCCGAGCTTGCGGCCTGCTTGAATCCGGAGCTCGCCACCAGGTAATACTTATCGGAACTCATCAATTGAAACCGCGCCATGTCCGGGGCGTTGGGTTCAGTCACCGGCAATCTTAGTTTCACGGGTTCGGATAAATCATTGACGATCTGTAAGAAAACAGTGATGTCGGCTTCTTCGTCGTCAAACCAGATGTGGCCTTTCTGTTTCAGAAGAGTCCATGTTTGCAAATCATCCATTGGGGTTCTCGTAGTCTTTGGGACTTTCATTATGCGCCGTTACCGCTGTGGCGTCAGACTTTTTTGGCGAAAATTGGGTAATTTGCAGGGTAAGAGTCATGAATACACCATTTCATAAGCGGTTTTTTAAGGAGCGGTGATTGCTTTGCTATCCTGGTGCGGGCAAGGAAGATTTCACTTTGAAATGTGATTTTTTCGAAACGCATATCGGGCAATCATGGTAGAGCGCAGAACTACAGACGAATGATCTATCCTAAAAAAGCACCTCACCTTAATCATTAGCCGGCGGACCCTTCGTCTCCTCTCTTTTGTGACCAAATATCCACTGCCGTAAACGCGGACTGGCTCCGAGCACCATTCCCGCCACCAGCGCACTTAGTACTATGTCGGTAGTTTTGATGTTGGATTTGGCGAGCATGTCGCCCACCGACATCCCCAACAGGCCGGCGCCGTCATTGCGAGACGACGGCCCGCCCTCGGGGGAGGCGGCAGCGCCTCGTAACGGTACTGAGCCAGTCGTGGTCCGCCTCTGCCAACCGATTACCAAAACCGCGATCACTAACAGGATGATAGCGATAAGCATCACTGCGCTGCCAACAATCGCGCCTGCTTGCCAGGGTTGCATCACCTCCGCTAACGATAAGTACGCGCCCAGAAACACAAAAATCAAACCGCTCAGCGCCGCTGCGACAGCGAGCCCCACCAGGGACATGACAAGGGTTAATCTGGCTACGCTGCGCCAAAGTTTCGCCCCTTCCGCAACGGCGATGTCCGCGAGTAATCTTGTCAACACGACACGGTCGATTAACGACGATGGCCGAGCAGCATGCCGATCACGAAACCGGTCCCAAAAGCTACGAGTACGCTGGTTAGGGGCCTTTCTTCGATGTAATGCTCGACGTTTTCTTGGGTCGCCTGGGCTTGGCTGCGTGCCCGTTCGCCGCTTTCACGGACCCGTTCGTAGGCCGATCGGCCCTGTTCAAGCCCCAACTCCTTTACCCCGGCCATCAATGTGCCCAGGTCAGCCCGAAGGCCGGCCAAATCTTTCTTTAGCTGATCGATGTCCTTACTGATATCATCTTCCGCCGCCATTTTTGTCCTCCGTTTGCAATACTTCGATTCGATAACCAACAAAACAGCCCGCGCTCTGAACTCGCGATAACTATAAAAACAAAAAACATCCAGCGCACGTAAATTTTCGTATGTCTCAAATGACTCATAGAGTCCACCCGACTCTGCATGCTGTTGCAAGCATTTGTCGAGCAAGTCTTTCCATGCGCTGGCTGTTAATTGCCCTTGACTTGTTCGCTGCTACCGCTCGGCGTCAGCGCCCTCTTCAATGATCTGCCCGGCATGGGTCGGCTTCCAAATCCATCCGCCTTCAATCGTGAGTTCGAGTACGGCATCGTAGTTCCCAACTGTCTCGCCGTCTTCGCCGAACGTGACATAGGTAATCGACTGATTGGAGAGCATTGTCAAAATATGGTCGACTTGTCCCGGAGTCAGGGCGGTGCCCGGTCTGTCTAACAAGGCAAAGCGGGGAGCGGTGAGGAGCAGGTAGGTGAAAGCGAGCAATTGCTGCTCGCCGAGTGACAGGATACTCGCCCAGTCGTCGTGCTCGACATCGAGCCCCCCAATGGGTGCCAAGACCGACTCGACGTTCAGAGCGCGCAGCGTAGCAATGATCTGGTCGTCCGAAATCGCACCCTCCCTGTCGCTTCGCAGAAGCACGTGCCTTAGGGTGCCTGGAGGCAGGTAAGGCCGTTCGGGTAGAAAGACTATCTTGTCGAGGCTGGGGCGCATGATGCGTCCCCCTCCGGTCTCCCAGATACCCGCGGTAGCCCTGAAGAGGGCTACCTTGGCAACCTCATTTGGCCCCACGACCAAGAGTCTGGTACCGCAAGGGATCGAGACGGAGAGCTCATTGATAAGGAGGACGCCGTTTTCTGCCGACTTGAGTGTGACATGCTCGTAAGCGACACACCCGTGCTCTTTGACCACTTCTACGCCCAAGACTTCGGTTGAGCGTGCTTCTTCGATGCCCTCCCATAGCGAGCCGAGCCGGGATACCACGGCAGTGAATGAGGAAATGGACTGGAATTGAGAGACGATCAGGGAGAACGCTCCGACCAACTGCGCGAAGGCCATGGCTGACTGGGCGATGACGCCGAATTCGATTTCACCATGAATGAAAAGTGGAGCCACGACCAAAGCGGGAATGATCAGGATCAGGTAGTTGTAACCGGTAGTGAAGAACCCCAGATTGCGGTTCACGGCGATGATCCGCCGAAAATTGTCGGCCACCTCCCGAACCCGACGCAATAAGAGGGCTTTCAACCGCTCCTCCCGGTGCGATAGCGCAATCGATTCGGCGTTTTCCCGAACGTGAATAAGAGCGGATCGGAAGTTCGCCTCCTTGTCGATCTGACTGGAATCCAGCCCGACCAGTCGCCGCCCCAACGCGATCGACATCAAAGTTCCGCAAATCGCATAGACAATGGCCACACCGAATAGCAAGGGGCTGATCGACCACATGACGCCCGAAAACGCGACCACCGTAATGAAGCCATTGAGTACCATGAGAACGAACGAGAGCGTAGTGACGGTCAATGCGCGGACATCATCGGCGATGCGTTCGTCGAGGTTCTCGACTCGTCCACTTGTCTTCATCCGGTAGTAGGTTCGATCGGCAAGATAGCGGGTGACAAGTTGCCGGGTCTGCCACTCACGCCAGAGCAGCCCGAGGCGCTCTTCGGCGAAGCGGGATATGACCGCCACTACGGTGGAGACTGCGAACACACTGATATAAATTTTGGCTTGCCAGCTGAACCCGGCCATATTGCGGTTGGCAATAGCCGTCATGAAGTCGCGGCCGACGTAGCTACTCACAACATTCAAGCCGCTGATGCCGAACAACAAGAGGATAAGCAGTACAAACAACGCAATCGCTTTCCCACCGACCTCCGAGGCCGACAATGCGCTGACCACCCCGACAAAGCGAACCCAGGTCAGCCGGTCAATCAGTAGTAGTTGCATCTTCATTCGTTCACTCTTGTTGACTTCTTGATTACCAGGGCCCCGCTTGCTGGGTTCTCTCGTCGAACCGAGGGTAAAATTCCTAGGCAAATACCCTTTCGCGATCAAGCAGTTTCGCCTTCACCCCCTGTCTGGGTGTGCTTAACGAGGTATGTCAGATCGGGCTTCAGTAGTATTCATTCGGGGTTACATCGAGGGTCGTAATGCCATCCATGTACGCCTTTAGCATCGCTTCGGCGCCTTGAAAGGTACTCGCCGATCTCGTCGACGGGAGGTAATGACCTCCTGCATGTTCGGAAGGACGAAAATAATGACTAATAGCCCACGAAAAGCGTTGGCTTGGATTTGTATTGTCTAGACGTTCGGATATCCGCCCTTTAATCGTGAAAGTTAGGCCCTCGATACTAAGAACATACTCCTGCACTATTTTTTCGATAGACTTGTACAACATGTTGTTGTCCTCCAAAAGATCGTTTGCACGCACCCCATCTTAAGATAATTTACCTGATGGGCGACAACTCTGAATGGATGGATTTAAAAGTCCGTACCACAGCAGAAAATCCCAGGGTGCCCAAAGTGGAGCCGCCGCCTCCCCTCGAAGCCGCCAAGCACGGCCGCTGATATCTGCAAAGCTGGATTTGCCGATGTGCTTCCTGAGGAGTGGGTTTGAAGAAAACAGGCGGCCTGGTTTTATCGGATCATCGCTGCATGGGAAAACGTCACCATGCGGCATTTGTTTCTTGAAGTGGCAGAGCGCGCGGAAGAGGGCAAGTGGATGTCGCCAGGGGCCATGCAGTCCCGGGTCGGCTTCCATGGGCCTGCGAGAACGACGGGGTTCGGCCTTTCCCCTCTTTTCGAAATTTAGGATTCTTGGAATTTTCCAGCCTGTCCGAGACCCACGAAGTGCTTAGCGAAAACCGTATCGACCGATTTGCCGGCATCGCCCTGGTCACCGTCTTGATTATGGGCTGTTTCGCCGTGCTGCGCCCCTTTCTCTCGGCCATCCTCTGGGCTGTGATCCTGTCCTTTTCTACTTGGCCGGTCTACCACCGGATCGAACGGGCCGTCGCGGGAAAAAAAGGACTGGCTGCCGGGATGATGGTATTGCTGGTGGCGGCCGTGCTGATCGTACCGTTGGTGTTCCTCGGAACCAGTTTGGCGGAAGACGTTACCGCGCTGCTCGAGATGGCGCGGCAACTCCTCAGTGAAGGACCGCCTGACCCACCCGCGTGGGTGGCGAAGCTGCCTTTAGTGGGTTCGCGCGTGCACGACCGATGGCAAGCAATGACGGGTAGCGGCGCCAAGCTGACCGAGGAGCTGACCCAATACCTCATTCCCTTACGGGACTGGGCGCTGCGCAGCGCGGCGAACCTCGGGGAGGGCATCTTGTACTTGAGTCTCAGCGTGTTCATCGCGTTTTTTTTCTACCGAGACGGCGCAGCGTTATCCGAAAGGCTGGAAGCCTTATTCGCTCGAGTTGGCGGAAAACAGGCGCCAGGGTTGTTCCGTATCGCGGGAGATACCATCAAGAGCGTTGTCTACGGCATTATCGGCACCGCGCTGGCTCAGGGATTCTTAGCAGGCACTGGGTTTTTGATCGCTGGCGTACCCGGGGCCCTGCTGCTCGGTGTTCTGACTTGCATCCTTTCGTTGATTCCCCTCGGGCCGCCGCTCATCTGGGCGCCCGCTGCCATCTGGCTGTTCGAGAAAGATGAAACGGGGTGGGCCGTGTTTCTCGCGCTCTGGGGTTTTTTGGTGGTGAGTGCCGTCGATAATGTCCTTAAGCCTTACTTCATCAGCAAGGGGAGTCACCTGCCATTCATCCTGGTGTTTCTGGGCGTGCTGGGTGGCGTGATGGCCTTTGGCATCCTCGGCATTTTTCTAGGCCCGACATTGCTGGCCATCGCCTACGCATTATTCCAGGAATGGAGTTCCCGGAAACAAGAATTAAAGATCGAGATCCCCTGATCGATCTCTATGGGATCCTGCTTATCGGGGGATGACTGCGATGAACTTAGTCTGTTTGGTTCCGGCTTTGCCGGCTTGCGTTTAATATCTTGAGCATGTTGTTGACTTGTGTTCGGAGGACTGAGGAGGTCCTATGAAATTCGTGGTGTATATATTGGTTGGCCTGGCTGCCGGTTGGCTGGCGGGGCATTTCGTGAAGGGCGGCGGCTCTGGCGTCATCGGATACATCATTGTCGGCGTGTTTGGCGCGGTGCTGGGCGGTGTTCTGTTCGATGTGCTTGGCGTGTCCACCGGAGGTGGCTTGCTCGGCAACTTGATCGTCGCGACGGTTGGCGCCGTGGTCTTCTTACTTCTGTTGCGTGTGATCAGGAAGACTTAACAAAGCGCTACCAGCCCTATGAACGGAGTGTGCAAAAGCGGCGGCAGGGGCCGCAGAACCTTTAGCGGCTCCGTCGCACTAAAGAAAACCCGGTAAGACTGCGGCGCGCGAGGACTCGCGTCTAGCTAGCACCTAGATGATCCACCGCCGACAGCGGGTTTCCCGCCGGCGAACAGCGCTTGCGTTCACGAGGATCCCTCACTGGCTACCTTGGAGGGCTAAGACCATGCATTTCGCGGATCGGCATCCTTTTCAGACCCTCTCCTGACTGTGAGAATCGACCAACTCTCCGCCGCTGACGCCGTTGCGAGCCTCCACAGCGCTCCGCAAGGATTATCCTTTGCTGAAGCCCTGAGACGGCTGCGTGAATTTGGTCCGAACCAAGTGGAAAAGGTGGCCGGCCGACCTCTTTGGCTGCGCTTTTTCAAGGAATTCTTTCACTTCTTTGCGGTGATCTTGTGGCTGGCCGCGGGGTTGGCGTTTTTGGGCGAATGGAGCGCCCCCGGCCAAGGCATGGCGAAAGTGGGATGCGTTGTCATCGGTGTAATCGTCATCAGCGGCCTGTTCTCCTTTTGGCAGGAATACCGCGCCGAGCAAACGCTGGCTGCGTTGCTCAAACTACTCCCACAGGAAGTGAAGGTCGTACGCGACGGCAAAGCGACGCCGTTGGCAGTGACGCAGTTAGTGCCCGGGGATATCGTGCTTCTCGAACAGGGCGACAACATTCCGGCGGACTGTCGGCTCATCGAGGCGTTTGGGGTCCGCGTCAATACCGCCACCATCACCGGTGAATCCCTGCCCAAAGCGCGGGACGCCGAGCCAGCCAAAGCGGATGAATTGATCCACAGCAAGAACATCCTCCTCACCGGCACCTCGATGGTGTCGGGAGAGGCCAAGGCCGTGGTCTTCGCCACGGGCATGCACACGGAATTTGGCAAGATCGCGCATCTTACCCAAACGAGCAGGGGGGGCGTCTCGCCCTTGCGCCGGGAGATTGCCCACCTGAGTCGCTGGATTGCGATCCTCGCGGTCCTGATCGGGCTCGTGTTCTTCGCGATCGGCTGGGCCCTCGGCGTTCCCTTCTGGGACGATTTCATCTTCGCCATTGGCCTCATCGTCGCCATGGTGCCGGAAGGACTGCTCCCCACCCTGACCTTGGCCCTGGTGCTCGCCACCCAGCGCCTGGCCAAACGCAACGTCCTCATCCGCTACCTACCGTCCGTCGAAGCCTTGGGCTCGACGACGGCAATTTGCACCGACAAGACCGGTACGCTGACCCAGAACCGGATGACGGTCAAACGCCTCTTCCTGGGCGAAGCCCTCGATTCGCTCAACATCGCCGCACACAGACCGCGATTCGTAGAGCAGTACCGGCCTTTCTTCCTGACCGCCTACCTGTGCCATGATCTGAAGGTGGGCGAGCAGCATGGCAAGCCCCTTCTTTTGGGCGATCCCATGGAGATCGCGCTCGTGGAAATGGCGCAGGACGCATTGCCTTCCGGGAGGGCTTTCCCTAAGGTGGATGAGCTCCCCTTCGACGCCGACCGCATGCGCCTCACCACGGTGCATGCCCTGGTTGAGGGACCCACGGTCTTTTGTACGCTATGTTCAGTTGTAATGTTGATGGAATTCTTAATGACCTGCCTGGCGTGGCGTTCATCGATAAAGCCGCCGACTGGAAAGCCGCGCCAATCGG
>DATIXD010000150.1:0-3041 GCA_035518875.1 Methylococcaceae bacterium
ATCTCCCCCTCGCTCTGCTGGGCGAAGGCGCCCGAACACGGCATACCAAGCAGGATGCACGCCGTGGCCAGGGGGAGAAGTGTGCGGCTTCGCGCCCGGCGGCTGCGCCAGGCCGCGCCGATTGCAGACGCGGCGAGCCGCACCGTTGCTCTGCTGGATACAACCATGGCGTTCCTTCCCTTTCGAGCTCTAATTGTCGTTTGTTTGAGGGGGATTTCAACGACGCTCATGACCCGTTTATGCAATTCCTTGCCAGGAATTGACATGACCGCGGAAGTTTTATGCGGCCTGGGTATCTTCGGCTGCAAGGAAGGCCATGGGGAAGTCGATGCTGGTGGATCGAGTCTAACGCTTGGTGCCCTCTGTTGACGGCGGCGATGATGCGGTTGGGGTCGGCGGTCCAGACGAAGGGTTTGGGATCATCGTTGGTCTCGTCGATAAAGCGGGATGGCGGCCTGGAGGTCGGCGACGGAGCGGAACACGCCGCGCTTGAGCCGGCGCCTGGAGAGCTTGGCGAAGAACCCCTCGCCGGCGTTCTGAACCGCCCCGGGATTGCTGGAGGCTCCAACTCCTGAGAAGGTGGAGCCACGATGAGCAAGACGACGAACAAGTTTTCGCCTGAGGTCCGCGAGCGCGCGGTCCGGATGGTGACGGATCATCAGGGGGAGCACGCCTCGCGCTGGGCGGCGATTGTCTCGATAGCAGCCAAGATCGGGTGCGCACCGCACACGCTGAACGACTGGCTCACCAAGGCGGACGTGGACAGCGGCAAGAGAGCTGGCGTTCCTTCCGACGTGGCGGAGCGGCTGAAGGCTCTGGAGCGCGAGAACCGCGAGCTTCGGCAGGCGAACGACATTCTTCGCAAGGCGTCCGCCTATTTTGCCCAGGCGGAGCTCGACCGCCGGTCGAAGCCATGATCGCCTTCATCGACGATCATCGGGAGGCATACGGGGTCGAGCCGATCTGCAAGGTGTTGCCGATCGCCCCGTCCACCTATCACGCCCGGGTCGCCCGGCGCCGCGATCCCGCCAAGCTCTCCGCCCGGGCCCGGCGGGATCTAGCGCTGAAGCCCGAGATCGCCCGGGTCTTCGCCGCGAACTTCGAGGTTTATGGCGTCCGCAAGGTGTGGCGGCAGCTCGGGCGGGAGGGAATATCCGTCGCCCGCTGCACGGTCGAGCGGCTGATGCGGAGCATGGGCTTGCAAGGGGTTGTGCGCGGCAAGCCGGTGCGGACCACGATCAGCGACAAGGCGGCGCCGTGCCCGCAGGATCGCGTCAACCGACAGTTCCACGCTCCGGCGCCGAACGCTCTTTGGCTCAGCGATTTCACCTATGGGGCCACCTGGTCGGGCTTCGTCTATGTCGCCTTCGTCATCGACGCCTTCGCCCGGCGGATCGTCGGCTGGCAGGTCAGCCGGACGGCCCATGCCAGCTTTGTCCTCGACGCGCTGGAACAGGCGCTGCACGAGCGTCGGCCGATCCATCGCGGCGGCCTTGTCCACCACAGCGACCGTGGCAGCCAGTATGTCTCGATCAAATACACCGAGCGCCTGGCCAAGGCCGGCATCGAGCCGTCGGTCGGCAGTGTCGGCGACAGCTACGACAACGCGCTCGCGGAAACCATTAACGGTCTCTACAAGGCCGAGGTCATCCACCGGCGGGGACCATGGCGCAGCTTCGAAGCAGTCGAATTCGCCACGCTCGAATGGGTCGACTGGTTCAATAACCGGCGCCTTCTCGAGCCGATCGGACACATCCCGCCCGCCGAGGTCGAGGCCCGGTTCTACGCCGCCATGGCCAGCGCACAGGTGATGGCGGCATGAGCACCCGGCCCGCCTGCAGCAAGGATCGCCGGGTGCTCGGCGGCGTCAAGGCATCCACGCCGCACGCGGCGCGGACCCTCCTTGACCCCGCCTGCGACTCCCGGCACCCCGGAGTGCAGGTCGGCGCCAGGAATGGTCCCTCGGTCTCACCAAGGAATGTCGGTCGACACCACGTCACATGATCGGCAAAATTTGACCCAAGCAGCCTCCGGAGAATCCGGGACAGTTCAGATCTCGCTGGGCGGCGGTGCGTATTCTGCTTCCTTGGCCTGTCTTAAGGCCTCGAGCCCGTCGTCGAAGGTCATGAGCGATGTGGTCTTGACGGCTTTGACCGCCCCGCCGGCCGAGATCGCTATGGACAGGGCCGCGGCGCTGACATGGTCCGGCATCTCACAGATCAGCAACAGATCGTATTCTCCGAACATGAACCAGCCGTGCAGGATGCTGCCGCCGAGCCGCTCAACCACCGGTTTGACTGCCTTGAGGCGGTCCTGGGGATCTTTCACCAGCGCCGCCCAGCCCAGTGGCGCATAGGCTGCCTGCAAACAATAATAAGCCATGGTGATCTCCTATCGGCTTGGGAACCGGTCTCAGGCTTGATGCCGAGGACGACCTCAGGAAGACGAGCCGGCCGATATTCCCGTTGCCACCGATGAAGCTCCAGCACTCGATGGCGCGTCAGCCTATGTGGCTTGCAACTCCCTCGCAACTGCATGGTGCGGATGGCGCTTACCGCCGCGTTCATTTCGCTTGCGGATTTAGGTGATTATCGCTTCCTGGGGTTGCGATCCCGTCGTCGAGATGCGATGGCTATGGGCAGACCCACAGCACGTCAGGCCGGTCGAAACCTCAGCGCCGACGAATGGAACACCTCTATATGCGGTGACGAACCCTGGCGCCCCACCTGGCCGACTTGGCGCATTTCTGAGGCACCGACGAAAGGCGGATGATCCCGTTCTTGTTGGGCAGGCGTGTGCCTCAGGGACGCAGCTTAAGGCCAGTTCGCGCCCAGGATGCGCGGCTTGAAGTAGGCGTAGTTCTTTTCCCGCGAGCCGCTGGGCAGGATGTGACCATCGTCCGGCACGTAGATCGCTGCCGACTGTGGCGGCAGGTCAAGTTCGAAACTTGCCATGTAGAATTGCAGGTGCTGATCCGGCGACAGCAGGTTCCTGAACCACAGCCGCGGCTCAAAGTACGTGTGCGGCACGAGCAGCCTCTG
>DATIXD010000151.1:0-19058 GCA_035518875.1 Methylococcaceae bacterium
CCGGAGCGTTGCCACCGACGCCTCGAACCGCCCCAGAAAGGCATCGGCAATCGCGTCGACGACGATCAGACGCTTGGCGGCGATGCAGCTTTGCCCCGCATTTTGGAATCGTGAGGCCACCGCCTGCGATACGGTCCAATCCAGGTCCGCATCTTCGAGCACGATGAAGGCATCGGCACCCCCAAGCTCCAACACGCACTTTTTCAGATGTTCGCCGGCGTGGCTCGCCAACTCGCGTCCGGCACGCTCGCTGCCCGTGAGGGTGACGCCTTGAACCCTGGCGTCGGCGACGACGTCTGCCACCTGATCGGCCGAAATGAGCAGGGTGCGGAATGCCGGTTCGGGGAAACCGGCGCTGTGGAAGACCTCCTCGAGCGCCAGGGCGCATCCGGTGACATTGGACGCGTGCTTCAGCAGCACCGTGTTGCCGGCCATCAGGATCGGTACGGCTGCCCGGCATACCTGCCAGAACGGGAAATTCCAGGGCATCACCACCAGGATGGTGCCGAGGGGCAGGTAGCTGACGTAACTGCGGCCAGCGTCCGTTTCGATCACCTCGTCCGCCAGAAAGCGTGCACTCTGATCCGCGTAGTAATCGCAGCCCCAGACGCATTTGTCCACTTCGGCCCGCGCTTCACCGATCAGCTTGCCCATTTCCAGGGTCATCAGCCGGGCGAACTCCTCTCGGCGCCCGGCCAAAATTCGTCCGGCTGCACGCATCAACCCCGCCTTTTCGGAAAGCGGGACAGCCGCCCACTCTTCGGCTGCGGAGGGAATGGCATCCAGCACGGAGTGAAGTCTTTCAGGGGGCCAGGTCTCGTGGACCTGCAAAGTCTCGCCTGTGGCGGGATTGACCGATGACAGTTTCATGAACGTCCCTCCGATAGCTTCTGATGCCGTCTCGCGGCGGGCAGCCCGGGCATGCCGAGCGGGGCCGTGACTATTGTGAGCGGATATCTTGAATCGCGGCAAGTCATGGCACGTCTTGCCGCGCGTCCTTTTCGGCCGTTTCAGCCGGAGGAAATCAGGCGGACCCCGAGAAAACGGGCCAGCCCTTCGCCCCCGGCCTTCATCACCTGTTCATGATTCCAGGCAAAAACCGGCGTCATCGCCGGAGCGAGCGAATTCATCCATCTTTTCGCTATGCGGACGTTCCACAAGTGACGGATGATCGTGGTGGAACCTTGGGGCTCAAACTCCCAGCGCCCGATCCCCTCGACCTCGCCCGAAATCAGGCCCTCGAGCAGAACGGGCCGGTCGACCCGGGTCACATGAATATCGAAGGAGAGCTTGTAGGGGAGCTTGGTGCGCCAAATGTAGCGGCGAGTTGAACCCACACCGGAGGGCTCTCCTGCAACCGTTTCGGTGACCCGTTCGATAAAGGGCCACCATCGTGGATCCATTTGAGTGCTTACGATGGCGTCCCAAACCGTGTCAACGGGTGCATCGAGGTGCCATAGGGTCCTAAACGAGTATTCGTTCATGCTGACGGCTTATCCAGCGATTCACCAGCCGGCTTCCTTTTCCGGCGAGGCGGAGATCTTGTGGATGGTGAGATCGGCTCCGCGGAATTCTTCCTCCGGATCGAGCCTCAAACCGACCGTGACTCTGAGCAGTCCGTAGACGACGAAGCCGCCGGCCAGTGCAATGGCCACCCCGATGAGAGTACCGATGGCCTGGGAAGTGAAACTGACCCGCCCCAATCCGCCCAGTGCGCTTTGGCCGAAGATGCCCGCCGCGATGCCGCCCCACGCCCCGCAGAGGCCATGCAGCGGCCACACGCCGAGTACGTCGTCGATCTTCCAGCGGTTCTGGGTCAGCGTGAACATGTGCACGAACAGGACGCCGGCAATCGCGCCTACCGTCAATGCACCAACAGGATGCATCAGGTCCGAACCGGCGCATACGGCGACCAGGCCCGCCAAAGGGCCGTTGTGCACGAAACCCGGATCGTTGCGACCCATGAGCAAAGCCGCCAGCGTGCCGCCCACCATGGCCATCAGGGAGTTCATCGCCACCAGGCCGCTGACCGCATTTAGGGTCTGTGCCGACATCACGTTGAAGCCGAACCAGCCGACGGTCAGAACCCACGCACCCAGCGCCAGGAACGGAATGCTGGAAGGGGGATGGGAGGACATGCCGCCGTCGCGGAGATAGCGGCCTCGGCGCGGACCCAACAGCAACACGGCGACCAGCCCGACCCAGCCACCCACGGCATGCACCACCACGGAACCGGCGAAGTCATGGAAGGCCGCACCGAACGATTGCTCCAGCCAGGCCTGCAGGCCCAAATTCCTGTTCCAGGCTAAGCCCTCGAAGAAGGGATAGATGAAACCGACCAGCGCAAATGTGGCGGCTATCTGCGGGTTGAACTTGGCACGTTCGGCGATGCCGCCGGATACGATGGCGGGGATCGCGGCGGCGAAAGTCAGCAGAAAGAAGAATTTGACCAGTTCGTAACCACTGTTTTGCGCCAGGTGCTCGGCGCCGGCGAAAAACTGCGCGCCGTAAGCGACGTAATAGCCGATAAAAAAGTAAGCCACGGTGGACATGGCGAAGTCCGCCAGGATTTTCACCAGGGCATTGACCTGGTTCTTCCGCCGCACGGTGCCGACTTCGAGAAACGCGAAACCGGCGTGCATGGCCAGCACCATCACCGCGCCCAATAGAATGAAAAGAACATCGTTGCTTTTTGTGATCGTGTCCATCATGGCTCCTCTTGAATCGATGGCCTGCAAAAGCAAGAAACGGGCCTCTTTATAAAAAGCCGAGTTTGCCTTGATTTGGCGCACAAGAATTCAAAAAGGTGCAGGTTGTTACGAATCGTATTGGTGCGCGCAAGCGGTGGCCGCACCATTCATGGACATTCTAATGAACCTCAAGCGCTGTGAACGTACGTGATGCGTGCCAGCCCGATTTCGATGGCTAACGATACAAAACGCCTACGGTTGCGTTTTCGCGGCAAGCATCTTGAATTAATCGGATCCTTTGGATACCGTGCTTTCGCGCCGTTCGCCTTCCTCCCCATGGGCGTGCACAAGCGCATCGGCTTGGCCTGGTCGAATCGGCGTTCTTTTCCATTAGGAGAAATTTTTCAATTACCAGCCTGCAATTGCACGGCCACGTCCGTTTCTGTCTCACCACGCCGCACCGAAAGACGTACCTTCTGGCCGATCCGGTAGTCGTCCAGCACAGCCGAAAGCTTACCCACACTATCAACCGGTTTACCCTCCACGGCGGTGATGATGTCGCCTGGAATCAGGCGGCCGTCGGGCAGAAGAGTGGCGCCCTTGAGCCCGGCCGCCTCAGCGGCGGAACCGGGATTCACTTTCAACACCACGACCCCGATTACCCCCAGCCGCTGGCTGACCATCTGGTTGAGCCCCTCGTCCACGGCGATGCCCAAGGCTGGCCGGATGTATTGGCCGCGGCCGATGAGCTGCGGCACCACCCGATTGACGGTGTCGGCCGGCACCGCGAAACCCACACCGGAAAACGCGCCCGAAGGACTGTAGATGGCGGTATTGATGCCGATCAGCCGGCCGGCGGAATCCAACAGGGGACCGCCGGAATTGCCGGGGTTGATCGCGGCGTCGGTCTGGATCAGATGTTCGATAGTGACGCCGTTTTCCTCGGTCAGGGAACGATCCAGCGCCGAGACGATGCCGGTGGTGAGCGACCAGTCCAAACCGAACGGGTTGCCGATGGCAAATACCTTCTGCCCCACCTTGAGATCGTGGCTGGCGCCGATGGGTACCGGCGAAAGCGCAGTTAAGCCCACGCCGATCTTCAGCACAGCGAGATCATGAGCCTTGCTCGCGCCGACCAGGGCGGCCTTGTAGTCGCGCCCGTCGGCGAGCTTAACCGTGGCCTCGCTGGCACCTTCCACCACGTGAAAATTGGTCACCACGTGGCCGGCTTCGTCCCAGATGAAGCCGGAGCCGGTTCCCCGGGGAATGCTGAACACGTTGCGCGTCCAGGGATCCATTACCCGTTGCAGGGTCGAGATGTAGACCACCGAATTTTTCGCTCTTTCGAACAGTTCGACGGTGGTTTTTTCTTCTTGCGAAAGTTCTCCGCGCGCGCTGATGGGGCGAGGTTGGACATCCTGCGCCGCCAAAGCGGTCTGGAGGCCTGGACCGATATTCCAGAGCCCCAAGAGAAGCGCGGCGGTCGCCGACCAAAGCGGATAACGAGTGGAGGGATTGCGGTTTGGTTTCATGGGAACTCTCCTGTAGGTGGGAAATTTCATGGCGGACAATCTGCGTCGGGCGGTCAGGTCGACGGGCTTCGATTCGGCCAGCGGGAAAGCATCAGGCATGCCCCTGCACCCAGCGGACAATATCCTGGACCCCTAGGGCGCCCGTCTGTCGGGCCACTTCTCGGCCATGCCGGAAAATGGCCAGCGTGGGAATGCTGCGGATACCGAAACGGGCGGCAATTGCCGGCTCCTCTTCGGTGTTGACTTTGCCGAGACGAAAGCCGGGTTCCAGCAAGGCCGCCGCCTGGTCGAAGGCCGGGGTCATCATCCGGCAGGGGCCGCACCAGGGCGCCCAGAAGTCGACCACCAGGGGAATATCGCTACGCGCGGCGAAGCGATCGAAATCCACGGTCCTGAACGCGAGGGGGCGTCCCTCGAACAAGGGTTTACGGCAACGCCCGCAGGTGGGCTTGTCCTCAAGGTGCGACACCGGCAGGCGGTTGATGGTCTGGCAATGGGGGCAAGCAATGTGCAAGGCCTCGGTCATGGAATTTACTCAGTAGGGGAAAACCAGGGTTGGTTTGCATCACCGATTCGTCGGGAGCGAATCGGGACGCGAGAAATCCTTCTGGAACGGGTTTGCGCTGCGGAACGCCGGCCCTCTGAACGGACTCCAAGAATAGAGTCGGCGATGCGCCCGTAGGGGGCAAACCAGGTGTGGTTTGCATCAATCTACTGGCACGCCCGCCCGCCGCAATCGGGCCCGCAGCCGTTCGGTTTCCTCCAGCAGATCGAGGATGACGGCCGCCGCTTCGAGATTCACCTCGAAATCCCGTATCAAGCGCAGCAGCTTGCGGGCGCGGCCGAGGTCGCTGGCGCCGAAACGCCAGGCGGACCTTCCGGCGCCTTCCGGTGACAACACGCCCATGTCCACCAGTTCCGCGATCCAATCGAGATCAGCGCCACAGGCCAGCGCCAGTTCTTCCAGAGACAAGTCGCCGTGATCGCCGACCCAGACGCTGACGCTCGACGTAACGATAGCTTCGGTCATGGCTCAAACCCCCAGGCTTCGGCGCGGATTGAAGGCCAATTGCCGCGCCATCGTTTGATAGAGTTCTCTCGCCTGTTCGCTGTCCGCCGGAGGCAGCACGACTTCCAGCACGAGATAAAGGTCTCCGGGCGGGTCGCCGGGAATCCCGCGTCCCTTAAGGCGCAGCTTGCGTCCGTTTTGCGACTTGGCGGGAATCCGCACCTCGACGGTGCCAGCCGGCGTCGGCGCCTTGATCGAAGCCCCCAAGGCCGCCTCCCAAGGCGCCACCGGCAGAGTGAGGTAGAGATCGCGACCTTCGACCCGATAAAAACGATGCGGCTTGAAATGTACTTCCAGAAAGAGGTCGCCGCTGGGACCGCCTTCCAAACCCGGAGCACCTTGACCGGCCAGGCGGATGAGCTGGCCTTCGCGGATGCCTTTGGGAACTTGCACTTGGAGGGTGCGTTCGCGCATCACCAAACGGCCCTGTTCGTCGAGTTGCGGCACGCGCAGGCTGAAGGTACGGCTCGCGCCGTGAAAGGCATCGTCCAGATCGATGAGGATCCTGACGTGATGATCGTCACCACGGGCACGAAAGCCTCGGACGCGACGCCCGAACCCGCCGAACAGGCTGTTGAAGAAATCGCTGAAGTCCGATTCATAGCCGAAGGGTCCGCGGGTGAAGTCGAAGCCCTGACCCCAATCGGGCGGCGGACGGAACTCCTGGCCACTACGATAGCCGGCACCCAACCGATCGTATGCCGCCCGTTTCTCCGGATCCCCCAATACCTCGTACGCCTCGTTGATTTCCTTCATCCGGGCTTCCGCGTCTTTCTCCTTGCTGACGTCGGGGTGGTATTTGCGCGCCAGCTTGCGATAGGCTTTCCTGATCGCATCATCCTTCGCCGAACGCTCGATTCCGAGTATCTTGTAATAATCCTTAAATTCCAATGTGTTAGCCTTCGTTTGGTCGGGTCAGCGCATAATGCTGAGCGGCTCATCCGGAATTACGCTCACTGCCATCGTCAGAGTGAAACCTTGATTGCTAAGGTGGCGACGGAGGCTTGCCAGATCGCGCCGTTGGGCATTCGGTGAGGCGCTCTCTGATTTCGTTTGATCCTGCATGGCACGCTCGAAGCCTGGCAAAAACTCGGTGCCCGGACTGCACTCCTGGAGTCGGCCATTGATTTCGACCCGAGTGGTCACCATATTATCGCTTGACTGACCAGGAAGACAGAATGGCTGAATTCGCTGCTTTGACGTGAAAGTCGCGAAACGAATACCTTATTCCCCTTCTTCCTTAGGCAGAAGATCGGGGAACGGGGCTGTCATGGCGGGAGCGCTTCTCATCATCGTGGAAGGCGCGATCCGTCATGTCCATTGGATCGATCATTCAAGTTAAGGAGGTCTACCATGTACGAGTCCTTGTTACGTTTTCCAACCGGCATCTTCTCCGAGTTCGACAGGATGCAGAACGAAATGGAACAGATGTTCGGAGCGCTGGGTGTGCCCAAAAGCATCCGAGCTGTAACACGCGGTTTTCCCGCCGTCAACATCGGCACCGGCCCCAAGTCTGTCGAGGTTTATGCCTTCGCGCCCGGCGTCGATCCATCCAAGCTGGAAGTCAGCGTGGACCGCGGGCTTTTGACCATCGCCGGGCAACGCTCGAGCGAGTTGCCGGCCGAAAGCGACAAAGTCAGCGTGTATGCGGATGAGCGTTTTACCGGTGCCTTCAAGAGAGTCGTGAGCCTGCCACAGGACGTAGACCCAGCGGGCATCGAGGCCCGCTACCGGGACGGCGTGCTGAGGGTATCGGTGCCGATCCGCGAATCGGTGCAACCCAAGCGAATCGAAGTGAAATAAGCGACGGAGGAACAGAGCCATGAGCGAGAAACAGGACATCACCAAACGCGAGGAAACTCGACTGGGGCCGGCGATGTTGCCGCCGGTGGACATCGTGGAGGATGAAACGGGTATCAGCCTGATCGCGGATCTTCCGGGCGTAGCCAAAGACAAGCTCACCGTGCGCATGGACGGCCAGAGCCTATTGATCGAGGGTGAGATAGCGATGGACACGCCGGAAGGGATGGAAGCCAGTTACGCCGAAATCCGTTCCCCCGCCTACCGCAGGAGCTTCAACCTGAGCCGGGACCTGGATCCCTCCAAGATCGAAGCGCAATTCAAGGATGGCGTGTTGAGGCTGCGGATCCCTAAAGCCGAACATGCCCAGCCGCGCAAGATCGCCGTTACCGTAGGCTGATCGTCGCGGGCGATTGGTGCCGGTCCGGTGCTTGGCCGGACCGGCCTCGCTTTGGCGGCGAACGACGAAGGGGTGACCGTAAAAGCGTTGAACGCACGCAGGCGCGGTTCGCGCGACCCGTGAATCACACATATCGCAAATCGAAGGGGAATAAAAGGGGTGATCGGTCGACGCCCCTATCGTTTCTGGAGAAGGCTGTCGCAGCCGGCACAGGACGAGCAACCGGGGCGCTGCAACGGAAACACCGGCCCACAATGCATTTTGCCAGGCAGAGCATACATTTACTCGTTGTCTCGAACGTAAAGTCACTCAAGCAACGCTCGCCCTTTGGGAGAGACTAGGGTGAGGGTGAAAGATATACGACTTTGCTTTCGCGACGCTTAGTGTGTCCCATGCATTTCAAGATTCGGGGCATTGACTAGCCGCGAAACTCATCCTTGAGCCGGCGTATCTCGGCAAATATCTGCCAATCATCGGCATTATTCATTTGCAGCGTGCTGCGGATGGCGGGGTTGTCCGGGCGCAGGAACGGGTTGGTGGCCAGTTCTTCCGCGAGCGTGGAGGGTACCGTCGGCAGTCCTCGGCTCCGCAGATCGTTCACACGTGCCATGCGCGCCACCAATGCCAGATTGTCCGGCTCGAGGGTCAGGGCGAAGCGGCCGTTGGCACGGGTATATTCGTGAGCGCAGTAAATGCGGGTGGCCGGGGGCAGGTCGCGGATTTTTTCCAGCGACGCCCACATTTGTCGAGGTTGGCCTTCGAACAACCGGCCGCAGCCCATGCCGAACAAGGTGTCGCCGCAGAATAGGGCGTCATCTTCGGCGAACCAGTAAGCGATGTGGCCGCCGGTGTGGCCGGGCACGTCCAATACCTGCGTTTGCGCATGGCCCAGACTCACGCTGTCGCCCTCGCCGACCTCCACCGCTATGCCCGGTATGCGTTCCCTGTCCCGTCCCGGGCCGATAATGGTGCAATGGGTCTGGCGTTTCAGCTCGAGATTGCCGGCGACATGATCGTAGTGATGATGGGTGTTGAGGATATGGGTGAGCTTCCAGCCCATTTCGTCCAGGGCTTTCAACACTGGCTCGGCCACGGCCGGGTCGATCGCGGCGGTGGCTCGGCTTTCGGGTTCGTGGACCAGGTAGATATAGTTGTCGCTCAAGGCAGGAATCTGAATGATTTCGATCATATCAACCGCCTTTGAGTAGCCTGGCGATGTCGTCCTTGGAAAAGCCGATTTTCTTCGCCACCCGGTCGGCATGGCTGACCTTGGAGATGCCTTCGATGAGCCGGTAAGTGGGATTTTCGTTCTTGAACTCCACCTGCCTCGCCAAGCCGATCTTTTCTTTCTGGAAGTGCTCGACCAGTTCGTGATTGTGGGTGATGAGGACGGTGCTGTTGCCCTTCTGGCGGAAACCGTCGAGGATGTCGATGGAAATGGCCATTTTCTCCTCGTAGGTGGTGCCTTCGGATAGTTCATCCATGATGACCAGACTTCGGGCCGTGGTGGCCAGGAAGATTTCCTTGGTTCGCTTGAGCTCGGTGCCGAAACGCCCTTCGCCGTCGGCCAGATGGCTGATTTCGGGAACCTGGTAGAAAATCCGGTCGGCCACGCTGGTCTCCGCCTGTTCCGCCGGCACATAGCAGCCGATCTGGGCCATGAGTTGGCTTTGAGCCAGGGTCTTGCAGAAGGCCGTCTTGCCGCCGCTGTTGGGGCCGGTGACGAAGACGAGCCGATGATCCTTCAGAGCGATGTCGTTCGGTACGTAGCCCGAATTTCCCTTGGCCAGGATCGGGTTGCACACGCCTTTCACAACCAGGGTATGTCGACCAGCCTCGACAATCCCGGGGAGGGTGACCGGATGCCCGAAGGCTTCCTTGAAGCGCTGGAACGACAGGAGTTCGTCGAGCTTGCCCAGGGAATCGAGCGTGTTCTGCACATCCTCCGAGCGCTTGAAGATAGTGCGCAGAGGGTAGATGCAACTGTCGCGGTCGAAACCGCCGACGATGGGGATATAAACGAAACTGACGGGCAACAGGAACAGCCAGAACACCGGGGCGATGGAGGTGGCCATTTCCAGGATCAGCGGCACGAACTCCATGGTGAGGATCAGCAGCACCACCGCTACCGTCAGTCCCACCGGCTTGAACAACGAGGGCCGGAATCTCACCGCCGGGGTGAAACCTTTTTCCGCCTTGGTCTTGATTCCCTTCTCGGTGCGATAGACCGGGCCTTTCATCAGGGCATAGGCCCTCGATGAGGCAAATCCGCGGAGGTCTTCCACCAATGTCCGCAAATACTCGCTTGCAGGCGTCGGCAGGTTTTGCGCCTGCTCGACCAGATCGAGCATGAACTTGGCGCCTTTCTTGTATTGTTCGTAGCCGAAGCCTTCGATTTCCAGTTCATGTGCCGGAGAACCGATCAGACCGAGAAAATCGCCGAACAGAAGATCGTAAAAATCGCCCTCCAGCTTTTTGGCCTGATTCAGCAGATTTTCCAGACCGACGCGAAGCATGGCGTTGGATTCGAGTTCCCGCAGGGCATCCTGTTTGGCACGAATCAGATCGGCCGATCCTAGGGGCTGCGCCAGGGAGCGGTAGAGCGTCGCTTGTCCGATCCGGGTGGTCGCATGGTTCAGCGCATCGAACAGCTTGTCCACCTCGATGGTACGGAAGGTGATGTCGTCGATGATCCCTCCGCCGGTCGCAGCGGGCGCGGCCGGAGGAGCTCGCGGCGGTTCGGCGGCGTCGGATTGCAGGATGGTCGGATAGATGGAGTTCATGAGCGTCTTCATGGCGTAACAATCTCGGGTCTGAAACGTGGCAATCTTTTTACCCGGATATTTCCACAAAAGCAAAGCACGCGCGGCGCTCCCCCTTATGCGGCTGCCGGACTTGTCCGTGCGGGTTTGAGTGCAGTAACCTTGATGGCGCCCGTCTTGATTAAGTTTTGTATAGGCCCGGCACATGACGATGGCTAGCGATGATCGATTGCGGCGAGGCGGGGAGGGTGAGCGTATTCCGGCTTCGGGGTAAGCCACCTTTTCGACTTCGCCTGTAACGGGTGGAAACATGCACCGGAATTCGGCAACGAGAAAATATCATGCAGAAGGATCAATTGACTTGGATTGGCTTGGTGGTCCGGTGGGTGGTGGCATTGGGGTTGGTCTATGCGACCTACAATCCGGAAGGTTACTCGTATTTTCACTGGCTCATTCATCCGGCTGCGGGGCAGTCAGCAGGTGTCTCCCTAGCTAATTCGACGGCGCTGAAATTTCTGGCCGGCGTCGTGCTCCTGACCGGTTGGGTTGTTTATCTGAACGCCACCCGTCACGCTTTGGGCTTCTTGGGTGTCTTGTTGACCGTGGGAATCTGCGCGGGCCTGATTTGGCTTCTCGTGGAATGGAATGTGTTTTCAGCCGACAATCTCAGGGTGCTAACCCATTTGAGCCTGATCGTCGCCAGCATCGTCCTGGCCATGGGAATGTCCTGGTCACACATCAGCCGACGGCTCTCGGGGCAGGTCGACACCGATGAGGTAGGATGAAGCCGAATATAGCGCGGGACTGCGGTCATCCGCAGTATAATGATCCGTCGGAAAACAATCTTTTAGGGGGCGGCAACTGTGCGTAAAGCGATCGAGATCGGGTTGACCATCGCGGCCATTGAATTATGTTTTTTCCTTTTCCGGCTCGGAGCGAGCTGGTTTGCCGCATCGTAAGGTTCGCATCGCGCCAACCGGCGCCGGCTTCTTTATATCCTAATTTGCATTCCCCTAAACGGTTCGCCCTCGGGTGATATTCGATTGTCTGCGTAAACCATGGATACAACGCGAGGATGGTTGGTCTTAATACAGCCTGTACTACAAACTTCTTCAACAACTTCGAGTAGATCATGAAAAAAATCAGTGGCTTCTTGCTGAGCGTGACGATCGGCTTTTCTCTGGCCCTTGCCGGCGCGGGTGATGCCTACGCCGCGCGGATGGGCGGCGGCAAGTCGTTCGGCAGCAGACCTTCCTACAGTCAGCCATACAAGCGCTCCAACGACATGAATCAGGCTGCGCCCACGCAACAGCCGGCTTATCAGTCTCCGGCTTCACAGCGCAACCAAGCTGCCCGCGAGGCCATGACCAGGCGTGGCGGCTTGATGGGCATGCTGGGCGGTTTGGCCTTGGGCGGATTGCTGGGGGCCATGTTGTTCGGCGGCGCGTTCGAACATATCAATGTCATGGATATCCTGATTTTCGGCGCGATCGCCTTCATGCTGTTCAAGCTGTTCGCCGCACGCCGCCAAACGGGTCTGGGACAGGCGTCCGCCGGTGGCCGGGACTATGGTGCAACGAACGCGCCCGCTGCAGACGCAGGCTTCGACCATGCCTACGAGCGTCGCCGCGAGCAAAGTCCACAGGCTCCCTCCGAGCGGGCGGGTTTCAAAACGGATATCCTGTTCGGCAAAGGCGCCCGCGCCGAGGCTGTGCGATCCGCCACCCCCGCCGTCCCAGCCGATTTCGATGCCGCCGCTTTCCTCGCGGGCGCGAAAGCCGCTTACCGACATCTTCAGTCGGCCTGGGACAGCGGCGACCTGTCGGAACTGCGTGCCTTGACCACAGACAAGGTGTTCGCGGAGTTGCAGGAGCAGATCAGGCAGCGGGTAGGCGAAAACAGGACGGAATTATTGGAGGTGGAGGCGGAATTGCTTGAGGTGCGGGATATCGGTTCCGATCGCGAGGCCAGCGTCCTATTCAATGTCGTCCTGCGTGAGTCCGACGAGGACAGGCCGACCCAGGTGCGCGAACTCTGGCATTTCGTCCGTTCCAAGTCCAGCAAACAGCCGACCTGGTTCCTGGACGGCATTCAGCAGATCGATGATTGAGCGGGGAAATTTCTTACAAGCAGGCGAGGGCGGCTGTCTCGAAAATGCCAAGCCGCTCTTGCGCCTCGCCATTTTCCGGTGTTAAGGACTGCATGAAAATCCGCTTAGCGGTTCTTCTGGCGGGCCTCCTGTCGGTACTGGCCGGAACACTCTATTCGTACCGTCATGATGGGGCGGGGCATGCGCCCGATGTCGTGTTCACCACGGTCAAGGGCGAACAAATCGCCTTGCGCGAACTGCGCGGGCATCCGGTTCTGGTGACGTTCTGGGCCAGCGATTGCCCGAGCTGTATCGAGGAAATGCCCCGATTGGCCGAGCTTTATCGGCAATATGCCCCCCGCGGCCTGAAGCTGATCGGCGTAGCCATGCATTACGATCCACCGAGTCGGGTTTTGTCGGTCACTTCGGCGAAAACGCTGCCTTATCCCATCGCCCTAGATCTGCAGGCCAAACACGCTCGGGCTTTCGCCGAGGTAATACTGGTGCCAAACAGCTTCCTGATCGACCCAAAGGGGGAGATTTCGATGCACAAGCTGGGTTTGCTCGATATGCAGGAACTCAAAGCCCGAATCGAACGAATGTTGCAGGAGGTTTAACCGGTGTGGCTGAAGGCGTTCCATCTGATTTTCATGGTGACCTGGTTCGCCGGACTGTTCTATCTTCCGCGCCTGTTCGTTTATCACGCCATGAGCTCGGATGTTGTGAGCATCGAACGCTTCAAGATCATGGAGAGAAAATTGTACTTCGGCATTATGACACCGGGCATGGTGTTAACCCTGCTGTTCGGTGCCTGGATGCTGCGAGAATACGCCTGGGAGGCCTACGGCTCGAGCGGTTGGCTGCATTTGAAGCTGACGCTGATCGTCTTGCTGGTCGCCTATCATGTCATGTGCGGCAAATGGCTGTTGGATTTCAAGCACGATCGGAATACTCACAGTCACCTCTACTTCCGCTGGATGAACGAAGTTCCGGTAATTTTCCTGTTCGCGATCGTGCTGCTCGCCACCCTCAAACCCTTCTGAGCGGCCTGTTAGGGCCACCTCGCCAGGTGCGATTGGAATAAGTGCTGGCAGCCAACCAATTGCACATCCGACGACATGGCTGATGATCAATCGGACTTCTTCCGTTTTCGGCCGGCCGTTGGTTCCATGCGGAACTGCACGTGCATTCCTATGGTCGAATTTACAAAGTTTTGGTAGCTAAAGGGGCCTGCATAATGACCCCGCGCAAGAGCAAGAAGCGCAGTCACGCGAACCATTTTTGGCTCGACAAAGGCCGTACCTGCTCCTTCGCCGGTGGCAATTTCGGCGCCGTTTTCGAGCGCAGGTAGAGAGAGCGCAGGTAGAGAGGAGGAATCTCATGAAAAAGTTTCTTAGCCTCCATCGAAGCGAGGCGACCCATTGGGTCGGCGACGGTTTTCCCGTGCGTACCCTCTTCTCGTACCAAAGCCTGGGCCAGCGCATGAGCCCCTTCTTGCTCCTCGACTACGCCGGTCCCGCCGAATTCGCGCCGTCGGGTCGGCCGCGCGGGGTGGGCGAGCATCCGCATCGCGGTTTCGAGACGGTGACCATCGTCTACCAGGGCGAACTTGAGCACCGCGACTCGGCAGGCAATCAGGGTCGCATTGGTCCCGGCGACGTGCAGTGGATGACGGCGGGCTCGGGCGTCGTTCACGAGGAAATGCACGCGCGCGAGTTCAGCCAACGCGGGGGTACGTTGGAGATGGTGCAGCTCTGGGTGAACCTGCCGGCTCGGTTCAAGATGTCCCCGCCCCGATACCAGACGCTCCTCAATAGCGTTATTCCGGTCGTCCGCCTTGCGAACGATGGCGGCACCCTGCGCGTGATCGCCGGGGCATTTCAAGGCATCAAAGGCCCAGCTCACACCTTTACGCCCATCAATCTATGGGACCTAAGCGTGTCAACAGGTCGCCGGGTGGAGTTGCCTCTGCGCAGCGGCGAGACGACCGCTTTGGTTATCCTGAGGGGCAAGATGGTATTGAACGGGGCTGAGACTGTTGACGAGGCAGCATTAGCGCTTTTTGATCGCGACGGCGAGGCGATCACCCTAGAGGCCGAGAAGGAGGCGACTGTTCTGGTGCTAAACGGTGAGCCGATCGACGAACCCATTGTCGGCCAAGGACCGTTCGTCATGAACACCCAAGAGGAAATCCGCCAGGCGATGGTCGATTACCAGAGCGGCCGGATGGGACACATCGTCCACCGGTAATGCAAGGAGAACCGACGAAGAAAGAGGGCATATCTCACCACGAGTTTCGAGAATGGGGCCAACGGGCCTCTTGTCCCGAACCGAGTGCGACGTCCTCCGCCGCGCCTTATATCTCCGTCCGGAGCAAAGCCATGCCTGGGATCACGAAGACTTCGCTAAGATCGTAAAGGAGCTTTGCCATGAAGATTCTCATTGTTCTCACGTCTCATGACCAACTCGGCAACACCGGAAAGAAAACCGGTTTTTGGCTGGAAGAGTTCGCCGCTCCCTACTACGTGCTGAAGGACGGCGGTGCGTCGATCACGCTGGCCTCGCCGAAGGGCGGCCAGCCGCCGATCGATCCGATAAGCGATCTACCCGAAAATCAGACCGAATTAACAAAGCGCTTCCGCACAGATGCCGCTGCGCATACTGAGCTTGCCAATACGGAAAAGCTAGCCGACGTATCCGCGGACGATTTCGACGCAGTCTTCTACCCCGGCGGACATGGCCCGATGTGGGACATGCCCGACAACGCGACCTCCATCGCGCTGATCGAAGCCTTCGTGAAAGCCGACAAGCCGGTCGGTGCGGTGTGTCACGCGCCGGTCGCGTTGGTCAATGTGCGCGGAAAGGACGGCGAGTATCTGGTTAAAGGCAAGCACGTAACCGGGTTCACGAATGCAGAAGAAGAAGCGGTGGGCTTGACCGCGGTCGTACCTTTCCTGTTGGAAGACCGACTAAAGGAACGGGGCGGCATCTACAGCAAGGCCGCCAACTGGGCCCCCTACGTCCAAGTGGACGGCGAGCTGGTGACCGGCCAGAACCCCGCCTCTTCGGGACCCGCAGCGGAAGAACTGCTGAAGCTGCTCCGCTCTATTTAAGCTGATGTGAATGAACAGCAGGCAATGATCAGTCCGTAGCGTGCGGCGGTCGGTGCCAAACAGGCGCTGCACCCGACCGGCGCCGTGCCGTATCACCGTTTCGCACGCGATCAAGTCTTGCAGCGTCCCCTGGCGGGTGAGCTGGTCGTGCGTGGCACAAAGCTGGTCGGATGAAAGTCCCGACGCCCTGTTTTCGTACAGCCGAAGGTCGACGCCAGGTCAGACGTGGTAATTATGGCTTCGTGATCACGGGTGAGATGAGTTTTGACAGACGTCGAACTCATCTATCAGAAAGGACGCCGGTCGTCGTCGAACACACCCTGGTTCTTGGATTACCTGGCGTCAAGAACTACAGTCGGGATTGAGACAATCCGCATGATTGAACTCAAGCACGCCTAAATGCTGCAGAAAAGTCCAAAGCCAATGATATCGGCTTGCAGGCCGCGAGAAAGGCCAGCATCAATACGCCCGTAACGGTCCAGGATAGCCAACCGATTACGTTCACAATCGCGTTGAATGCGAGTTCGTCGACCGTGTTCATTTTCTTTACTCCCCAATGGAAATTTGAAGAGAGACGCTAATTTCGACGGGACAGCGAAGGAATGCTCCAAATCACTGACGCGCACCAGCGACTCCCGGTATCGTCTAATCGGGAGCCTAAGATCATCTTTTATGCCATATCGTAAGCGATTGATAAATCGGGTGTAATTTGTTTCACGCTAGTATTAATTTCAAAGTGACCTGACAAGCTTGTCAGGTCCTGAGGGTGTCCGTTGTCAGTGGACGAAGGCGACGATCGACCAGGATAAACCGACCGGATTGAACGGATACCGCCATGGATTAATCTCCAACTTGTAAGGCAGAGAAGTTGGTCTATAGTTGCACCGTGTTTTGGAAACGGTGCTCGGTTCATCGCCTTTGTTGGTCGCGTACAACAAGGGCTGCGTAAAGCCATAACGGCGACAATCGGAACTCCGCCTACCGCGCTGATACGAGTCGGCGTAGGGCGGCCACGGAGCCAAAAGCGTTAATCATCATCGGTTTTGTTGGTAAGAAGTGCAGGAAAACCTGTCGCGGTTCAGCAAAACCTGGATTCTTCTCGGAATACCTTCTCAATCTTGACAAACACGTTGTTCTTTTTCGCCTTCATCTGTCTGGCGGCGGTGTTGCTTTACCTAGCGATCGTCCCCGTCGACTTGCCGGTCCAATACTATTTGGCTTGGGGTTTGGTGGCCGTGTTGGTTCTTTTGCACAACCGGCCGAGACGGGGCTGGTTTCGCTTGGTTTATTTGGGTGCGGCGGCCTTCGTCGTATTCCGCTACCTGAGCTGGCGGACGTTTTTCACCCTGGGCTACAACGATGTTCTCAGCTTCATCGGCAGCGTCACCCTTTACGTGGCCGAGCTGTATGGCATCGTCATGTTCCTCTTGAGCCTGTTCGTCAATGCGCGCCCCATCCTGCGACAACTTGCCCCGCTGCCCGAATCGGATGATGCCTACCCCGGTGTGGATGTTCTGATCCCCACCTATGACGAGGACATATCGCTGGTGAAAACCACCCTGGTCGCAGCCACATCCATTGATTATCCCCGCCACAAATTGAATGTTTACCTGCTGGACGACGGAGGTACCGATGCCAAGGTCAACTCGTCCGATCCGCAGCGAGCCGAAGCCGCAAGCCGCAGACGAGCGGTTTTGAGCCAACTTTGCCGGGAAGTCGGGGCCAATTATCTGACTCGTGCGGACAACCATAAAGCCAAGAGCGGAAATCTGAATGCGGCGTTGCAGCACGTACGTGGCGAACTGCTGCTGGTTCTCGACGCCGATCATGTGCCGGCGCGGGATTTTTTGCGCAAGACGGTGGGCTATTTTCTGCAGGATGAAAGATTATTTCTGGTGCAAACCCCCCATTGCTTCGTCAACCCGGACCCGATCGAGAAAAACCTCGAAATATTCAAAAGAATGCCCTCGGAAAACGCCATGTTCTACGGCGCCGTTCAGCCGGGACTGGATTTTTGGGGCTCCTCATTCTTTTGCGGTTCGGCCGCGGTCCTTCGGCGTGAGGCGCTCGACGAATGCGGCGGATTTGCCGGTGATTCCATCACCGAAGATGCGGAAACCGCACTCAAGTTACACAGTCGCGAATGGCGTTCCATCTATTTGAATGAACCCTTGATTTCCGGCTTGCACCCGGAGACCTTCACTAGTTTCATGATCCAGCGCATGCGTTGGGCTCAGGGTATGGTGCAGATTTTTCTGATGCAAAATCCCTTGCGAGCCAAGGGACTGCGCCCATGGCAACGGTTGAGTTATCTCTCCAACATGCTGTTTTGGTTTTTCCCTTTTTCTCGGGTGATTTTTCTCATCACCCCCATGCTTTATCTGCTGTTCGATCTGCATATCTACAATGCCGGCATCGAGGAGGTGTTCGGTTACGCCCTGCCTTATCTTTGGGCATTGGGAGCAAGCTCCAGTTATCTGTTCGGGCGGTTTCGCTGGTTCATGGTTTCGGATGTTTATGAGACCTTGCAATCCCTGTTTTCACTTCGGGCGGTAGTCGCCACGCTGCGCAATCCCCGCGCCCCGCGCTTCAATGTGACGCCTAAGCAGGAACAGGTGGAGAACGATTTCATTTCCCCCTTGGCCGCGCCCTTTTATCTCTTGGCGGTATCGATGTTGATCGCGCTGTTCTTCGGCATTTGGCGCTACTGGCAGGGGTGGGGCGAAAAGGACATTCTGCTGGTCACCATGGCCTGGCTTACCATAAATCTGCTGGTCATTCTGGCCAGTCTGGGCGCGCTCTACGAAAGACGACAAAGACGCAGTAGCCCCAGGATTCCGGTAAGCTTTGAGGCGCAGCTGGAGTGCGCCGAGGCGCGCTATGCTTTGCGGATCAACGATATCTCCCTGGGCGGCGCCAGCGCCATTCTCATTCCGCAACTGTCCCCGCAAACGGAAGCTCGTTCCGCCGTCACTCTGGGGGACCGGCGCACGACGGATGACCGCCGCAGTCATCCCCGCTTCCCCCTGAACCTGGATGCCGAGCTAGTCATCGGCAAGGCGCGCTATTCATCCATCGAGATTCGTGACGTTTCTCTGGGCGGGGCCAAGCTTTCCAGGTTTCCGTTCGGGCTGGCCCGATCGGGCACGACGGGCTTTCTCAAGGTGTTTCATCCCGTGTCGCAGCGTCAGTACAGTTTTCCTATCGTCGTCCGCAATCGGTACGCGGACAAGGAAGATCTGTCGGTGGGCGTGGAGTTTATGCAAGTGGAACGACGCAAGCTACCTCATTTGCCGGTAAACAGAGATGCTGAATCGATCGTCGAGGAGGCACGCATCGCGCAGCAAATCAGACATATTTTCGCGGGCGGCGTGGGGTCGGCGAACAAGCGTCCGAGTCTCCCGGATACCGGCGAAACCGTCAAAATGCGGGTGTTCAATACGGCATTGGGCCAAGAGTGTACCCTCATGGTGAGCCTGGTCAATCACCGCGCAGGCGCCGATCGGCATACGCTGGGTTTGCAGTTCAAGCCCAGCAATCTGAACGACTATCGATTGTTGATCATGCTCGTGTACGGGGACAGCCACAGGATCCAAGGGATGT
>DATIXD010000152.1:0-35000 GCA_035518875.1 Methylococcaceae bacterium
CTGGCTGGTGGACGTCAAAGCCTCGGGCTTGCGACCGGGCAGTCTAAAACAGGACGCGCTCGTCCCCGCCAACGGCCCCGCGAATAGCCCAACGGCGAGTGGTGCGGTGGCCCAGGGTACAACTACCGTGGACTTGCTGGCATTGTACACCCTCAATCTGGCAACTCCGGTTACCCGTATCAATACGCTAGTGGCCATGGCGAATCAGGCCTATGTGGACAGCAAGATCAACCTGAAATTGCGACTGGTGGGAGCCGTGCGGGTCAATTACACGGAAAACAATAACAACTCGACGGCGCTGAACGACCTGACCTATGGACGTTCTACGCTGAACAATGTCGCCTCTCTTCGTACGAAGTACGGTGCGGACTTGGCATCCCTGATACGGCCCTTCATCAAGCCCTCACAGGTGAGTTGCGGCACCGCCTGGGTAAACGGCGCGAATGGCGGCGTCATGAACGCCCGGTATGGATTCTCCGTAGTCAGCGACGGCAGAGACAAGAACGGCTCCAGTTATTACTGCGGCAATTACTCGCTGACGCACGAATTGGGACATAACTTCGGCAGCGCGCACGATCGCGCGCACAGCAGTGTGGCCGGTGCTTTCCCCTACTCCTACGGATATAAACTGCCCGTGAGCGGCAAGGGCACGATCATGAGCTACTACAACCCGCGCATTGGCTACTTCTCCAATCCGCGCATAACCTGCTTTGGCGAACTTTGCGGCAAGGTGGCGTCCGAGGACAATGCGCGTTCCATCGGCAGCACCTCACCGAAGGTGGCCAATTTCATGCCGCGCCTGGTTCCGTAATCTGGCCCACCCTCGCAATGAATCTGCGCGGACAATCGATTGAGAAAACTGATTAAAAAGCCCTTGAAGCCCGGGTATGCTATAAGTGATAGCAGATAAACTGCTTACCTTTAAAAAACCAGTTTCACACGAGAGGTTTCAATATGACCGACAAACTATTGCGTGACATCGAATATACCGCTCCTGAAACCATGGAGGACTTGCTTTTGGTGATGGCGAAAAATGTCGAGGCATCCTTGATCAAAGGTGGGGCCAAACCGGGAATCGATTATGAGATCATCGATCTTTATCAATTAGCCCAGCCGTTTGCGCTGGAGATATTTCGAAAGAATATCAACACAATCTCGTACACCACGCGCTGGTAACTAACGCGAATCGATGTGACATGAAAACAAAACCCGGCACCAGCATTTACCAATTGAAAGTCAGCCTGCAGGGCAGCAAGCCGCCGATCTGGCGGCGGCTGCTGGTCGCTGCCGACATCACCCTGCCGAAACTCCACGATATTCTCCAGATTTCCATGGGGTGGACAGATTCTCATCTGCATAGCTTTCGCACCGGAAATGAATACTTCGGTCAACCCGATGGCGATTTTCCATCGGCAATGAAAAGCGAAGCCAGGGTCAAACTGAACTCGCTGCTGCAGCGTGAAAAAGATTCCGTGATCTATGAATACGACTTCGGCGACAGTTGGGAGCACAGGATCGTCCTGGAAAAGATTCTTCCCTTCGACGAGCAAGTGAAACTACCCCGCTGCACCGCCGGAAAACGCGCCTGCCCACCCGAGGATTGCGGCGGTATCTGGGGTTATTCCGATTTGCTCGATACCCTCCAGGATCCCCAGCACCCGGATCATGACGAGATGAAGGAATGGCTGGGCGGCGATTTCGACCCCGAGTTTTTCGACATGGCCGGCGTTAACAAAATGCTGGCTCAACTCTGAACCATAACCCTTGGGAGATAACAACATGCTGAATTGGGACGATCCACTCGCAACAATAACCAACAACACCATCACGCCCAACGCTGTCAAAGCCAGACCCGGCATGGGGATCCAAAGCAATGAAGCATTGATGAAAACCGCCGGCGACGCGCCCAGCGTCAACCCCGATCCAAGGGCGGGTGCGAAGACGCAGGTTGGGCACCGCGATGGCGGCCTGACCGGTCTGGAAAACATCGAAATGGGCGCCAGGCGCATCCAGGTCGATGACAAGAAGATCATCAACTGCCGCGCCGACCTCAACCAACTGGTGCCCTTCAAATATCAATGGGCCTGGCAGAAATATCTGGATGCCTGCGCCAACCACTGGATGCCGCAGGAAATCAACATGAATGCGGACATCGCCCTATGGAAAAGCGCCGACGGGCTGACCGAGGACGAGCGCACCATCATCATGCGCAACCTCGGCTTTTTCTCCACGGCCGATTCCCTGGTCGCCAACAATCTGGTGCTGGCCGTCTACCGCCACATCACCAACCCGGAATGCCGCCAGTATCTGCTGCGCCAGGCATTCGAGGAAGCCCTGCACACCCACGCCTATCAGTATGTGGTGGAATCGCTGGGCATGGATGAAGGCGAAGTGTTCAACATGTACCGCGAAGTTCCGGCGGTTGCGCGCAAGGCGGAATGGGCACTGCCTTTCACCCAGTACCTGTCGGACCCGCACTTCAAAACCGGCACCGTGGAGAATGACCAGAAACTCTTGCGCGAGTTGATCGCTTTCTACGTCATTTTCGAGGGCATTTTCTTCTACGTCGGCTTCACCCAGATCCTGTCCATGGGCCGCCGCAACAAGATGACCGGCACGGCCGAGCAGTTCCAGTACATTCTGCGTGACGAATCCATGCACATGAACTTCGGCATCGATGTGATCAACCAGATCAAGATCGAGAATCCGCACCTCTGGTCGGAAAGCTTCAAGGCGGAAATGATCCAAATGATCCGCGAGGCCGTCGAGATCGAAACCCAATATGCCTACGACACCATGCCGCGCGGCATCTTGGGGCTGAACGCGCCGATGTTTAAGGAGTACCTGGAATTCATCGCCAATCGCCGCTGCGCCCAGATCGGCCTGCCGGAACAATATCCCGGCGCGAACAATCCGTTCCCGTGGATGAGCGAGGTATTGGATTTGAAAAAGGAAAAGAACTTCTTTGAAACCCGTGTGACGGAATATCAGACCGGCGGAGCTTTGAGCTGGGATTGAGCGGAGAGGCGCGCGTGGGCGCGAGGAATCGAACCCCGCCACCCCACGCGCACTTTACGAAACAGAGTTTGCACTGCATTGAACCAAGAGGCGGCCGCGTAATTTGGCTATATCTCGCGCCGCCGTCCCGCATCGCATCAGTGCCAGAAAATCCCCCCCGTCTATCGGAACGGCCCGTAGCACAGGCAGTACCGGATCGTAGAGGCCAAGGCCAGCTCATGCAGAAAAACGCCGAAATCCCATCGCGCAACAATCTCGGACGACGGCACCATTCGGCAGTCGGGAAAAAGCTTTCACAGGATTGACAAGGATAAGCGCCCTCTTTCATAATGCGCGCCTCATCGAGCCGCTAACGCGGCACCCTCTTGCCGAGGTGGTGAAATTGGTAGACACGCATGTTTCAGGTACATGTGAGGCGACTCGTGGAGGTTCAAGTCCTCTCCTCGGCACCACAATCCCCCAGTGACGCCAGCCCGTACAGGCCTCCCTGACCCAATCCTCGCGCCGTGACCCAGCAGATGTCATCGCTCGCGAAGGCGCTACATCATGCCGATGGGTCCCATTCAGTCCCGGCCGCACTCGGCGATGCCCGAATTCACCCAACACTTCAGAGTCGATCGGAAGCCAACCGGGTACTTCGAGACTCTTTTACATCCGTCAACGACGGCATTCAGAACTCGGCAACCCCTGCACGATTCCGTGCGAAGTCGTCCGCTATTGACGACTTAGCCCACTTCCAAGAGATACTGGTTCTGTAAAAAGCGCCATCAACCCATCGGAGTTTTCATGCCCTTGCGCGTCGATTGCGATGTGTGCCGATCGGCCTCTTCACGGCGAAAGAGGCTGACTTGAAGACGCTGAACCTGCCCGCGGACGCGTGGCTGGAGATTGTGATCGAACACGATTCCCGAGAAGCCCTGCTAGCCGAATTCTTGGAACCCAAGCCCTGGATGAAGGAGATCATCGTGAGTATTTCTCACGCCGGCGACTATGCCGTCGCCGTAGTGGCGGCGATCCTGGTATGACCGACCTCACAGCCCTGTTGGACGAGATGGCAGAGCAGTACGCTTCCCGCGTGGCGCTGGTCTATCGTCCCCGTTATCGCACGCTGCGCTGGACCTTTGGCGAACTGCGCGATCGCGTGGGCGGAGTGGCGCGTGCCTTGCTGACTGAAGGGGTTGGGCCCGGGGATCGGATCCTGCTGTTCAGCGGCAACTCGCCCCACTGGGCGGCGGCTTTTTTTGCTATCCTGGCCCGCGGGGCGGTCGCGGTGCCGCTCAACCCCAGAAGCCCTGTCGAACAACTCCAGCGCATCATCGCATCCTGCGAACCGAAACTGCTGCTCTGCTCCTCGCGCATGCCCTGGCCCGGCGGGCCGATCAAGACGGTTGAAATCGAAGCCGTAGCGGCCATGACGACCAAGGCGCCGCCCCCGGCCCGGGTCCCGATCCAACCCGGTCAGCTGGCCGAGATCGTTTACACCTCGGGCACGACCGGGGATCCCAAGGGCGTTATGTTGACCCACGCCAATCTGCTGGCTTGCGTGCACGCCTTGGGCGAAGCCGTCCCCCTGCTCCCGGGCGATGCGGTGCTCAGCATCGTGCCCTTGTTTCATCTTTACGGCCAGATGGCCGGCCTGCTGTACCCGCTGAGTCGAGGCTGCGCCCTCACCTACGTCCCCTCCTTGAGCTCGCGCGTCATCCTGAACACCTTTTCCCGCACGCCCGCCAGCTATCTCGTGGCGGTGCCCGAGTTCCTGAAGACGGTCATGGACCGCCTCGAGGACGAACTTCTGCGGCGCCCGGTTTTTCTGAGAACCATCGCGCGCCGTCTGATCCGCCGACGGGCGTTTCAAAACCTCGATACGATCGTGAGCGGGGGCGCACCGCTCTCGGCCGAGCTCGAAACGAAGTGGCGGGCATTCGGTTTCGAAGTGTTGCAGGGCTACGGCCTGACGGAGACCAGCCCGATGATCGCCTGCAATACCCGTCACGCGCACCGTTTCGGATCGGTCGGCAAACCGATCCCCGGCGTTTCGGTGAGGGTCGCACCGGACGGCGAGATCCTGGTCAAGGGCCCCAACGTCATGGCCGGCTATTATCGTGACGAGGCGCGCACGCGGCAGACGATCCAAGATGGCTGGCTGAAGACGGACGATTCCGGAAAATTCGACGAGGACGGATTCTTGTACGTGTTCGGACGGAAAAAATACATGATCCTCGGCCCCGGGGGAGAGAATGTCTTTCCCGAAGACATCGAGGCTGAGCTCAGCGCCGTCGCCGGCGTGCGCGACAGTGCCGTGGTGGGTTTGGAGCGGGGAGGACGGGTGGCCATACACGCCGTCCTGCTGAGCGATCGCGGCGACGGCGATGCAATCGTGGCGGAGGCCAATCGGCGTTTGGCGTCCCATCAGCAGATCATGGGCTGGTCGCTCTGGCCGGAAGTGGATTTTCCGCGCTCTGCCACGCGCAAGGTAAGAAAAGAGGAGGTCATCCGCTGGCTCGCCACCCAGCAGGCGACGACACCCAGGGCGGTGACCGTAGCCACCCCGCTCACCCGCCTCATTGCCCAGGTGACCCGGACCGATCCAATGACGATCGACGATTCGACGCATCTGGTGGCAGACCTGCATCTGGATTCGCTGCTGCGGATCGAGCTGGTCAGTCGCATCGAGGAAGAATTCAATCTGGATATCCCGGAAAACCTCATCACCGACGTCACTACCGTCGGCGAGCTCAAAGCGCTGGTCGAGGAACGCAACATCCGATCCGAGGCCGCGTTGAACTATCCGCGCTGGTCCTTGGGTAAAGGGTCCCGCCTCATCAGGCCGGCCATTCAGCACATCGGCTTTTTTTCCTGGCTCTCGTGGCTGTGCGATCTGAACGTGGAAGGTCGGGAAAACCTGGAAGACCTGCACGGCCCCGTCATATTCATGGCCAACCACCGCAGTTATCTGGACGGTCCCGTGCTCGTACAGGCGATGCCGCGACGATGGCGCGCCAAACTGGCCATTGCGGCGGCCTATGATCCGCTGTACGAGCGGTTCCCGAAGATCGCGCCGCTGGCGGAACTGTCCTTCAACACCTATCCCTTCGGCACCCGGCTTTCGGAGAACATCAAGCCGAGTCTGGAGTACACCGGCAGCCTCCTCGACGATGGCTGGAGCGTGTTGATCTTCCCCGAAGGCAGGATGAATCGGAGCGAGCAAGCGCTGATGCCCTTGCGGGGCGGGACGGGGATACTGGCGGTGGAAATGCAGGTTCCCATCGTGCCCATGACCATCGCCGGCACGGAGCGGATACTGCCGCCCGATATGCTGATGCCGCGAAGACGCGGCCGGGTCGACATCCGCTTCGGCAAACCCTTGACGTTCGCGCCCTCGGATCGATATGGCGAGACCACCCGCCTGCTTGAACGGGCCATCGGCGAACTACTGATGCAGAAATAGCCCGTTTGAAAAGCTGACAGAGCCTTGCCCATCCCCTTTCCCAACTCCGGTCTTTACGCGATCACCGGCGAGAACCACGCCACCGCGGCTGCACTGGCCCTCGCGGTGCGCGCGGCCATCCGAGGTGGCGCCAGGGTCATCCAGTACCGGGCCAAAACCGCCCGCGACCGCCTCACCGAGGTTCATCTTCTCCAGGACGAGTGCCACGCGGGACGAGTCCCGCTCATCATCAATGACGATCTCGATCTGGCGCTGGCGATCGGAGCGGATGGCATACATCTCGGCAGAGACGACTGCGCCGTTGATGAAGCCAGAGAGCGTTTGGGAGCGGCGGCGATCATCGGCGTATCCTGCTACGATTCCGTGGAGCGCGCTGTCGAAGCCGAAGGCCTGGGGGCGAACTATGTCGCCTTCGGCCGCTTCTTTCGCTCGAAGACCAAACCCGGCGCACCCTGCGCCGCACTGGAAACGCTGAGCGAGGCCAGGACAAGGCTACACGTTCCCATCGTTGCCATCGGGGGCATCACCCCCCAAAACGGCCGAACGCTCATCGCCGCGGGAGCCGGTCTTCTGGCCGTGATCGATGGGGTTTTCGGTCAGCGCGATCCCGAAGCGGCCGCACGCGCGCTACAAATGCTATTTCCGGATTGAAAGCAACCTGTGGTTCAAATGCACACGGCTACTGGTTCAAAACAACCACTCCGTATGTTTGAATCCACCACAGCCGGGTCCGATCCCGGGAAAACTCCATTGAATACATCCAAATTCAATCACATACCGTTCTGATTATTGGTGGCATGAAATCTGTCTGCAACGCATTTGTTTCCATGACGATCGAGCTGTGACCGAAGATGAGTACTCCCCCCTCCCCGCTCGCGATTCCGAAGACCGGCATCTCGGGATTGATCGAAAACTGGCGCTCCGACGTGATGTCGGGCTTCCTGGTATTCCTCATCGCCCTGCCTTTGTGCCTCGGCATTTCCATGGCTTCGGGCTTTCCGCCGATGGCCGGCATCATCACCGCTGTCATCGGCGGGCTGCTGGTCTCTCGGATCAATGGTTCTTACGTCACCATCAACGGGCCGGCGGCCGGTCTGATCGTGGTGATTCTGGATTCGGTGCAGGAGCTGGGCCAGGGCGACGCCATGGCCGGCTACAAATACACCCTGGCGGCCATCGTCTGCGCCAGCCTGCTCCAGACCTTACTTGGCTTGCTGAAAGCGGGCAAGCTGAGTGCGTTCTTCCCGTCCTCGGTGGTGCACGGGATGCTGGCCGCCATCGGCATCATCATCATGGCCAAGCAGATTCACGTACTGTTGGGCGTGAAGCCGGACGCCCAGACGTTGTTCCAGACCATCGGTCAGATTCCCCACAGCATCATGGATATGAACCCGGAAGTGGCCATCATCGGCGACATCGGCCTGGCAATAATGGTGGGGTGGGCGTTTGTCAAGAACCGTTATCTCAAGATGATCCCCGCACCGATTCTGGTGGTGCTGACGGGGTTGGCGCTGAGTCTGTATTTCGACCTAGATCACGAGCACAAGTATCTGTTCCTTCCGAACGAAGAGTTTCTGCCCCATCATGAATACACCGTCGGCCCGAGGTTTCTGGTTTCCATTCCCGACAATTTCCTGGCGAGCTTTTATTTCCCCGATTTTTCCCTGATCGGCAGGCTGGAATTCTGGGAGCAGGTCATCACCATCTGCCTGGTCGGCAGCCTGGAGAGCCTGCTCAGCGCGGCGGCGGTGGACAAGCTCGATCCCTGCAAGCGCTACTCCGACCTGAACCGCGATCTGACCGCGGTCGGTATCGGTAACACCTTGGCCGGTTTGGTCGGAGGAATGCCGATGATCGCCGAAATCGTCCGTAGCTCGGCCAACGTCAATAACGGTGCCAAAACGGGCTGGGCGAACTTCTTCCATGGCGCCTTCCTGCTGCTGTTCGTGGGTCTGTTTCCGCATCTGATCCACGAAATTCCCCTCGCTTCGCTGGCGGCCTTGCTGGTGTATACGGGTTTCCGCCTGGCCTCGCCGAAAGAGTTCGTTAAGACTATGGAAATCGGCTATGAACAATTGGTCGTTTTCGTCATTACCATAGTCGGCGTGCTGGCGACCGATCTTCTGATTGGCGTCGCTATCGGCATGGTGGCCGAATTCCTCGTGCACGTGCTGCGTAGCGTCAACTGGAGAGAAGTGCTCAAGCTCTACTTCAAGATCGAAGAAACCGCCCCGAACACTTATCACGTCCGAGTCGATGGTGCGGCATTCTTCGCCAACTTCCTCTCCCTCAAGAGCGAACTGGCGGTTTTGCCCGACCGCAAGAAGCTCGTCTTCGACCTTTCCGAAGCCGAAACCATCGACCACACGGTGATGGAGTTCATCCACCATTATTGCGAGGACTATGAACGGCGGGGGGGCCATTGCGAGATTCACGGCCTGCATCTTCACAAGGCCTCATCGGCGCATCCCTTGGCGGCGCGCAAACGGATCCAAGATAAATCCGATCCCACGTTGGCCCGTTGACCTTTATAATAAGGCTCCCAACCTTCGCTTCACCAATACACCAACAACTTGCAACGTTGAGGAGCCTCCTTGAGTAACGAACCGAAACTCCACCCCGGGCGGGCCGGCCAAGACGCCGATCGCGATCGCCTGTTCGAGAACGCCGAAACCGCGACGAACGATTTCCGCTTCGACCAGAAGACGGCAGCCGTGTTCGACGACATGATCAACCGCTCCGTGCCGTTCTACGACGAGATGCAGCGGATGACTGGAGAGATCGCGGCCGACTTCGCCGTGCCCGGCAGTAATCTGTTCGACCTCGGCTGCGCCACCGGCACTTCCCTGGTCAAGCTGGACCCCTTGATCGATTCCGGCGTCCGCTTCGTCGGCATCGACAACTCGGAGGAAATGCTCGGCAAAGCCCGGCAAAAGCTCTCCGCCTGTCCTTCCGGCCGGCCCTTCGATCTGCTTGTGGCCGACCTGCACCAGACCCAGGTGGTGGAAAACGCCTCGGTGGTCGTCATGAACCTGACCCTGCAGTTCATCCGCCCCCTCTACCGCGAACGGGTGATCCGCAACGTCTTCGATGGGCTCAACGATCAGGGCTGCCTGATCCTCATCGAAAAGCTCACCCTCGGCGACAGCCTCTTCAATCGCCTGTTCATCCGCTACTACTACGACATGAAAAAGCGCCAGGGCTATTCCGAGTCGGAGATCGCCAATAAGCGCGAAGCCTTGGAAAACGTACTCATCCCGTACCGTCCCGAGGAAAATCGTGAACTGCTCGCAAACGCCGGATTCCGCCACATCGAGGAGTTTTTCCGCTGGTATAACTTCTGCGGCATGATCGCCGTCAAATGATGAAGGCACACCCCATGACCGAACGAACTTCCGGCTTCACCATCCGGTACGGACATTTCCTGTTCAAATACCGCAATACCGTATTCCCGATCGTCCTCATCGCCCTGTTGGCCGGTTTTAGGCCCGTGGAACCCTTGGGTGACGCTCGCCTGGACTTCTGGATGGACATCCTTGGCCTTTCGGTGGCGCTGCTGGGCCAGGGCCTTCGGGTGCTGGTTATCGGCCTGGCCTACATCCGGCGTGGTGGCCGCAACAAGCAGGTACATGCCGACCGTCTAGTCACCGACGGCATCTTCAGACATTGCCGCAATCCCCTGTATGTCGGCAATCTCCTGATTCTGGCCGGACTGTTTATCGTCCACAACAACCCCTGGGTTTACCTCATCGGCGGCGCCTTCTTCCTCTATGGCTACCATGCCATCGTGGCGGCGGAAGAATCTTTCCTGCTGGACAAATTCGGCGACGACTACGCCGCTTATTGCCGGCAGGTGAATCGCTGGCTGCCCCGACTGGCGCATTTGACCGAAACGCTGCAAGGCATGGAGTTCCATTGGCGACGGGTAGTCGCCAAGGACTATTCCAGCGCTTACGCCTGGATGGTGTTGGCGATTCTTCTGCTGGCCGGTGAGGTGCAACTTCGTTCCACCTGGCCGGAGAACGCGAGGCCAATGTTCGGCTTGGGCGTCGCGCTGGCCGGCATCACCCTGGCCTTCCTCGTCGCCTGGCGACTGAAAAAGACTCGACGACTGGGCAATGTCAAATAGTCCGAACGCCTATCGGCCATGGGAATCCCGACCGATCGTCAACGATTTTTTCGCCCCGCCCAGTCTGGCTATACCGTAGGGTGCCTCAAGCCGAGGTTCATGTCATGACCGCCCTTAGACTGTCCAAGTCGCGACGGTATAATGCGGCGCCCATGCCGCTCATCAAACCCAATTTCAAGACCATGCTGGATCGTCCCGCCCGTCTGCGCGGCTTGGCTTTGCTCGCCCTGCTGTTGCTCGTGCTGACGATTCTCGGCGGCATGATTTGGCGCAATCTGCAGCGTTTGGATACGATTCAGGCCTATGTCGGTTACTCCCACCGTATCCAGGACGCCGGCCTGAACTTGCAACAGGGTTTGCTGGATGTGTGGTCGGGTAATGGCGTTCCCTCCGCCGGCCGCATCGAGCAGATTTCCGGCCAGATCCGGGCATTGACGACCACAGATGCCCATCTGTCGCGTGAAACCCCCGCCCGTTTGAGTGAGGTGAACGCCTCGCTGGGCCGGGTGGGTCGGGAATCACCCGACCAAGGCAAGACGGATATGCTCAACGCCTTGCGCGTCATGCGCCAGATTCTGGATACGGAAACCGATCATAGGGAAAAAGTGCTGGAAGAAATCAGCCGCAACACGTTGGCCGAACTGGAGCTTGCGACCGGTACTTTGACGGGTCTGCTCATACTGGGCTGGGTCTTTCTGCGCCGTCGAATTCTCGCTCCCTTGAACGATCTGAAACAGTTATTGCTGAATCTCGCCAAGGAAGATTTCACGCCCATCGATATATGGCATCTCGATCCACTGTTGCTGCCGGTATTCAACAGCTATAACGTCATGGTCACGCATCTGAGCGAATTGGAATTGGCCAAGCGCGAGCATGCCGAGTCGCTGGAAGCGGAGGTGCGCAGCGCGACCCGGGCGCTCTTGGAGCAACAACGGAGCCTAGCCGATGCGGAACGCCTGGCCGCCGTGGGCGAACTGGCCGCCAGTCTCGCCCACGAACTGCGCAATCCTCTAGCCGGCATTCAGATGAGTTGCGCCAATCTGCGCAATGTGGTCGATGATCCCGATCAGGCCGAACGGCTCGACCTGATCAGCGCGGAACTCAAGCGCATGACGCGACTGTTGAACGACCTGCTCGACCAGGGGCGGCACACGCCGACGCCAGCCAGAGACTTCAACCTCGCCGCGCTGGTGCGGGAACTGGTCGCCCTGACCCGCTACCAGATTCCACGACATATCACCCTCACTTTCGACGTGCCCGACGACCTGAAGTGTCATCTGCCCGAGTGCGATCTCCGCCAGGCACTCCTCAATCTGATCCTCAATGCCGCCCACGCGCTGGACGGAACGGCCGGCACCATTCACCTCCGCGCGCAGCTCGACGGGGATTCTATCCTTATCGAGGTGACGGACGACGGTCCTGGTTTTTCGGAGGACATGCTGGCTAGCGGCATTCGTCCGTTCAGGACGGGCAGACCGAGGGGAACCGGTCTGGGCCTGGCGATCGTGCAACGCTTTGCGCGCGACGCCGGCGGCCAGATCAAGCTTTGCAACCGGCTGCCCCACGGCGCCTGCGTTAGTCTGATCCTGCCCTATAGGGATTCGTGATTATGACGGGAGGCTTACTCGTCGTCGAAGACGAGCCGCTGCTAGGGGCGGAAATGTCGCGGCATTACCGCCAGAACGGCTGGGAGGTCGAATGGGCGCCTAGCCTGTCGCAGGCCAGAAAAATCCTGCTTGATCAGCGTTTCGAGCCCCTGCTGGTGCTGTCCGATATGAACCTGCCGGACGGCAACGCCCTGGACTTGATGGAGGAAATGCGCGGCCGGACGCCCTGCGCGGAATGGATTTTCCTGACCGGTTATGGCAGCGTTCCCGACTCGGTCCGCGCCTTGCGATTGGGCGCCTACGAATTCCTCGAGAAGCCTTGCGATCTGGAACGGATGGACTTGGTCGTCGCCAGCGCGGCGCGTAGCGCGAACGCCCAACGCCGTCTCATCGATCATGCCCAGCAACGGCATCGGCGTTATTCGCCTGCGGCGTTTGTCGGTCATAGCGCCGCCGCGCAGAATGTCCGCAATTTGTTGGAGAAGCTGACCCAGGTTCCGTTCAGCGCCCTGGTCATCGGCGGCGAAACCGGAACCGGCAAGGGATTGGTGACGCGCATACTGCACTATGCCGGCAGCCGCGCCCAGAACCCTTTGATCGAACTCAACTGCGCCGCCTTGCCGCGCGAATTATTGGAGTCGGAGCTGTTCGGCCATGAAGCCGGTGCGTTCACCGGTGCGAGTGCGCGCCATCGAGGCCTGATCGAGCAGGCGGACGGCGGCACCCTATTTCTGGACGAAATCGGCGAAATGCCCCCCGATTTGCAGGCCAAGCTGCTAAAAGCCATCGAAGATCGAAAGTTTCGCCGGCTGGGCGGGGAACGCGAGATCTCGGTGGACGTGCAGATCGTTGCCGCCAGCCACCGCGACCTCGAGCAAATGGCTAGAACGGGCGAATTTCGCAGCGATCTTTACCACCGCCTCAACGTATTCCGCCTGCTCCTACCGCCGCTGCGGGAGGCGAAGGACGATTTGGACGAGCTAGTACCCTTGTTCGTGGCGGAATTCAACGCCAAGTCAGGCAAACAGGTCAGGATGATTCCGGATGAGGCCTGGCGGCAGTTGCGCGCCCACGACTGGCCGGGTAACGTGCGCGAACTGAGGAACGTAATCGAACGCTGCGTCCTGTTCTCCGAGGGGCCGTTATTTCCGGTTCAATGGCTGCAGCTAACCGGCCACATACCCCCGGCGCCGAAAACATCGGCCGTTCACGAGGAGGGACTTTATATCCCCTTAAACGGCAGTATGAATCTGGACGACATGGACCGCCATATCATCCAGACTGCGGTCGAACGCAGCGGACACAACATCGTCGCCGCCGCCCGCGCGCTCGGAACGACCCGCGAAACCCTGCGCTATCGGATTCGCAAATATGGGATCGATACGACTGCCCGTTAGGTCTAGCCGTTATCCACATCCGAAGAGCGCCATGCCTTCACCGACGCTGGGCTTGCTGATACGCCGGGCAAGATCGCCCGCTCAGGCGTAAAGGCTGAGCAGTCCCTTACCCGTCTGGGGCAAGGCCGGCTCGGATTCTGGATAGGTCGACCCCTCTTCGGGAACCTGACCTGCGAATCCCTGCTGATCCGGCCCCGGCTGTTGGCCGGAGGCGAATCGGGCATTTCCGTGATCGCTGTGTCCGGCGAAGGATTGCTGCGAGACGCTGACCTCGGTCAGATTCAACTGTTGGGCGCCCAGCATTTCCCGAAGCTTGGGGATGGCCGCCTCGATCGTTTCCCGCACTGCGGCGTGCTGAGAAACGAATTGCACGCTCGCCTGATCCCGATCCAGGTCGATACGCACCTCCAGCGGCCCCAAGTGCGCGGGATGGAGCCGCAGTTCCGCCGCCTGCAGGCCCTTTCCGCTCATCCATAGAACGCGCTCGCCCAACTCCTGTGACCAACCGGGCTGTCCGACCGGTATATCCATGGGCGGCACAACCTCTTTCACGGGCGCCATGGTCGGCTGACGATGCATCACCGCGATTTCCGGGGGCGCGATCTTCATATCGGGCAAAACCTTGTCCGAATTCGCAAGATCGGCAGGCGCACCCGCCATTCCCGGTGTGGCCGAAGAATCCGGGCTATCGTTAGCCGATCTTGCCTGACCGGATTTCAAAGCGGTCTCTAATAACTCCGGCGTCATCACCACCCCGCCATCGACCGAATTGGCACCGGCGGCAAACGGGGTCGGCTTGGCCGCAGAGCGCCCCGATTCGACTCCAGCCGCCATGGCAAACATCGCCGACCTGCCATCGGCGAATTCCGTCTCAGATTCGACCATCTCGGCAGCCCTCGCCAAGCCGGTAAGAGCGGAACTTTTCGAGAGATCGGGAACATCCAGCACCTCCCGGGGAAACACCAGCGCCCCACTCATCTCGCCCGCCAAAGAAGCCTGTCCCGCCAACGCTGGATCGGGATTGGCTTCGGTCACCGACCGGACCTGCGGTTGCTGCGCCACGAATTGAGCCAATACCTCGACCAGTTGTTCGGGCGTCAACTCTTGGTCCTCAGACTTCTCCTTCAGGGCTTCGTCGGTATCCGGCAATAATTTGCCGCTGGCATCCGGCAAGTTGCCATCGACGGCAGATTCGGCGGCTTGATCCGCCCCAACCAGGGTGGCCTGCGCAGCCAGGATTTTCAGCTGCGCGAAAAAGGCACCGAGGTCGGAACCGTCCGCGGACCCCGGAGCTGCTTTGTGAGGGAACTGTCCCTCGAGGGGATTGTGCACTTCGGTATCAATCGCCCGAACTTCGGCGGGGGCATCGGTATTTACGCCAAGCCCTTGCAGTTGCTGTAGCAAAGCCTGAACGAAAACTTCCTGATCGTAGCCCGCCTCGGCCAAATCGGCCGGAATGTTACCGAAATCGATCAGACGGCTGGCCAACGCAGGGGACAAGGTAAGCGCGTTGTCTATGCTCATGACGAATCCTCCGAATACCTCTTTAACGTTTCAGCGGTATTGCAAGCAGGATTGATGCCTGATTCTTGCGTGGGCTTAAGGCCTACCAAAAAACCGCTAACAGTGTTTTCGTGCTTTTCCCACGGCGGCTGGCGCGTTCGTCCAGTTCGACTTGCTCCTTTTTCTGGGCTTGCCGCGACTCCTCCGCGCGCAGTTTGTCGATGATTTTTTGCATGCCGAGGGTATGTCGATGCGCCTCCTCCCAAGCGGCTTTCCGCGCCTGCAACTCGGTTTCGCTCGACTGAACAACCCGTTCCTGCTCGGCGATGGCGGCATTGATCTTGTTCAGAAACGCGCGGTATTCGTTCAACTGCCGCACGCCCAGGCCCTTGGTGCCCGATTGATGGAACAGCGCCGCGTAATTTTCGCGAAAGGATCTGAGACTGCTCAGCCCTTTTCGGGCCTCGTCGAGCTTTTGCTGACTCCTGCCTAGGGCCTGTACGGCTTCATTTTCCCGCTTCTCAGCCAAGTCCATGATGGGATTCAGCCGCTTCAATCGACTCATGATGAATTCCTTGTTTCGTTCTTACGGTCTAATTACCGCGTGTCTTACCCAAGAGCTCATCCAACTCGTGCAGGCTTTGCCTGACAGTCACCGCGACGTTCATATCCTGTTGTAGGAAAGCCATGATTCCAGGATTCGTGGCGATCGCCTCGTCGATCCTGGGGTCTGAGCCCCTCTGATAGGCGCCGACGCTGATGAGATCGCGGTTCTGCTGGTAAAGGGAGTATAGCCGCTTCAACTGACGCGCCCGCGCCAGATGCTGTTCGTCGGCGATGTCCTGCATCACCCGACTCACCGAGGCTTCGATGTCGATGGCCGGGTAATGGCCGGCGTCGGCCAGCGCCCGCGACAGCACGATATGACCGTCCAAAACGCCACGGGCAGAATCCGCGATGGGATCGTTGTGATCGTCGCCCTCGGTGAGTACGGTGTAGAACGCCGTGATCGAACCCTCGCCCTCGTCGCCGTTGCCGGCGCGTTCGACCAATTGCGGCAGTTTGGCGAACACCGAGGGCGGATAGCCTTTGGTCGCCGGCGGCTCGTCGATGGCCAGCGCGATTTCCCGCTGGGCTTGGGCGAAGCGGGTCAAAGAATCCATTAACAACAACACGTTCAGGCCCTGGTCGCGAAAATATTCGGCGACACTGGTCGCCAGGAGCGCGCCGTGCATCCGCATCAGGGGCGGATAATCGGCAGGCGTCGCCACCACGACCGCCCGCGCCAAGCCTTCCTTGCCAAGGATCTTCTGGACGAATTCATTGACTTCCCTGCCGCGCTCGCCGATCAACCCGACCACGACCACGTCGGCGTTGGTGTACTTGGTCATCATGCCCAGCAGAATGCTCTTGCCGACACCGGTGCCGGCGAACAGCCCCAGGCGCTGGCCCCGTCCCACCGTCAACAGCGCATTGATGGCCCGGACGCCGACATCCAGGGGTTCGCGGATCGGTGCGCGACCCAAGGGATTGATCGGCTTGCCGATCAAGGGGAGGGTTTGATCGGTCTGCAGCGCGCCGCGGCCGTCCAGAGGCTTGCCCGCGCCGTCCAGAACCCGTCCCAGAAGCCCGAATCCCACCTTGGCGGAGCACGCGCGACCCGTCGGTATGACTTTGCAATCCGGCTCCAGACCCTGGATATCGCCGGTCGGCATCAGATATATCCGTTCCCCGGCGAAACCGACCACCTCCGCCTCGATCGTCCTGCCGTGGGGCGTCTCGACGATACAGCGCCCGCCAATGGCGGCGCGGCAGCCCACCGCCTCCAGGGTCAGGCCGACCATACGCGTCAGCTTGCCTGCCACCACGAGTTCGATCGGGGTGTTCAGACGCGCGCGATAGGCCGAAAGCTTTTCCAGCCAGAGGCTCGATCGCTGGGGGAGCGGCAAGTCGGCCGTCATTGATGATCGCCTCCCCGCTCGCCCCCGAAAGCCTTCGCAATGACCGCCGCCAGCCGTTTCTCGACGCTGGCGTCGACAGCTGAAGTTTCGCTGGTGACCCGGCAGCCGCCCCGCGTCAGCAGGGGATCCTCGATTATTTTCCAGCGCTGGCCGCCCTCGTCCAGGGACAAGGCGGCGCGGACCAGCTCCGCGTCGTCCGGATGCAGATGCAGGCTCACCCTTCGGGCATTCGACGGCAGAATGGCCAAGGCCTCGCGCACCACGGCGATGATCTGCCCGGGATCGGTTCGCAGTTCCCTCCGGATCAGCTGTCGGGCGAGCGCCACGGCGAGGGCGACCAACTCATGTTCAACCTGCTCGTCCACCTCGAGCAATGGCTCGTTCAAGGCGACCATGAGCGCTTCCAGGACACCGCTGAGCGTTTTGACTTCTTCCTGGCCCTCGGCGTAGCCCAAGCGGCGGCCCTCCTCATAACCTTCGCGGTAGCCCTGCTCGCGCCCTTCTGCTCGTCCCTGCTGCGCCGCCTCTTCGTAAGCCTGCCGCTGCATAGCCTCGATTTCCTGGGCGGTCAGCATGGGTGCCGCTTCGACCTCTTCCTCGACCACGGAGACGGACCTTAGGGCCTCGGAAGCCGGCTGCTCAGGCTGGCCCTCCCCCACCACCGGCAAGCGCCAGGGCGAGAGCGCGGCCAACTCCTCCGCCGTGAAGCCCTTAAATGAGTTCATCGCCGCCGCCTAACTGGATCTCGCCGGCATCCGCCAGCCGCCGCGCGATAGACAGAATATCCTTCTGGGCGGCCTCGACTTCGCTGAGACGGGCGGGCGCCGCGGCCTCCAGATCGTCGCGCAGCATTTCCGCCGCACGCCGGGACATGTTGCCGAAGATTTTTTGCTTCATTTCGTCATCGGCGCCGCGCAGGGCCAACAGCAAGGAATCGGTGGATACTTCGCGCAACAGGGTTTGAATGCCGCGATCGTCGATCCTGGCCAAATCCTCGAAGACGAACATCTTGTCCTGGATCTTTTGTCCCAGTTCGGAATTGGCCTCGGTGATCTGATCCATGATGCTGGCCTCGATGGCGCTATCCAGGACATTGAGAATGTTGGCGGCGGTTTCGATGCCCCCCAGCGTCGAGGATTTGACGTTGGCATTGCCGCTGAGCTGCTTGTCCATGATGTCGTCCAACTCCATGAGCGCCGACGGTTGCACGCCCTGCAAGGTGGCGATGCGCATGATGACGTCGGAACGCATCCGTTCGGGCAAGTAACTCAGAGTCTCGGCAGCCTGATCGCTATCAAGCAAAGCCATGATGATGGCGATGATTTGTGGGTGCTCAGGGCGAATCAGGTCGGCGATGCTGCGGGGATCCATCCACTTCAACTGTTCCAGACCCTTGCTGTTACGCCCCAGCAAAATCCGGTCGATTACGGTGCTCGCCTTATCCGCACCCAGCGCCTTCGTCAACATGTTGCGGATGTATTCGTCGGAATCGATGCCCAGCGCGGTCTGATTGCGGATCGAAGCAATGAACTTCTCCATCACATCGTCCACCATGTCGGCCGTAATATTGCGCAACTCCACCATGGCTGCGCCAATTTGCTGCACTTCCTTAGGACCCATGTGCGTCAATACCGTGGCCGCCCGCTCCTGACCCACGGCAAGAAGAAACATCGCCGCCTGTTGGGTTCCATCGAGTTTGCCTGATCCTTCAGCCATTGTTGCTCATCCAGGTCTTCACGAGCTGAGCGACGCGTTTGGGATCTTGGTCGATTGCCCGCTGCGCGTACTCCAGTCGTTTTTCGTAGCTTTGCGGTGCTTCCAGCAAGAGCAGATCTTCGCCATTACTGCCCAAAGTCAAAAGTTCCTGGTTTGATTGCACACCAGCTGCGCCCGCCGTGACTGCGTTACTCGCGCGCCCTCCCTCGCCCCCTCCTGCGGCGGCCTGCGCAGCGGCTATTTCGGCCTCGCCACGCTTGGTCAAACCTTTAACTGCCGGGCGGAGTACGCCGAGTATCAAAAGAATGATCACCAAACCCGCGCAGACCTGCTTGAACAATGGCCAGACCCAGGCCTGCTCCCACCACGGGACGGCCGGCAGGGCATCCTCGGTGCGGAACGCCGCGTTCGTCACTGTCACCCGGTCTCCGCGCGTCACATCGAAACCCACCGCCTCCTTGACCAGATTCGAGAAGCGCGTCAAATCCTCATCGCTGAAAGGCTGCATCACCACGCTGCCATCCGGCTGGGTCACACGCTGGTTATCCACCACCACGGCCACGGATAAGCGGCGCACGTCGCCGGTTCCCAGCCGTGAATGGCTAATGGTTTTGTCCAATTCGTAATTGCGGGTGGCGCTCTTGCTGGCATTCATGGGCTCCTGCCCTTGTTGGGGCGACTGCCCGGGTTGAGCGCCCGCCTGCGGGTTCTTCTGGCCGCTAGCCAATTCAGGCGCCACGCCGGCGGGGGGCGGCTGATTACTCAGCGCCCCCGGCACACCTTGCGCTGCCGCTCCTTGACGGCTCTGTTCTTCGGTGGTTTGTTCGCTGCGCAGGGCCGGCAGGTCGGGATTGAACAACTCCTGAGTCCTTTCCGTGACCGTGAAATCGATATCGGCGGTCACCTGCGTGCGCAGCCCGTCGCGTCCGACCACGGGGCTCAGAATGTTCTCGATGCGCTCGATCAGGTGTTCTTCCACCTGCTTCTTGTAATCGAACTGTTTCGAAGTCATGTAGATCTCATTGGCGTTCTCCCTGGAATTGAGCAAATGGCCGCGCTGATCGACCACGGTCACCTGCCCGGGCTCCAACTGGGGCACGCTGGAAGCGACCAGATGAACGATTGCCTCCACTTGGCCCGGCTCCAGGCCGTATCCAGAATGCAAGTCCACCACCACGGAAGCGCTGGATTTTTTGGCTTGGCGGACGAATACCGATTCCTTGGGCAGGGCCAGATGCACGCGCGCCGACTTGATACTGCGGATGGTCATGATGGAGCGGGCGATTTCGCCCTCGAGTGCACGTTGATGACGGGCGGCTTCCATCATCTGGCTGGTTCCGAAGCCGGGTTCCTTGTCGAGAATCTCAAAGCCCATTCCGGCTTCTCTGGGCAAGCCCTGGCTCGCCAGTTTCAGGCGCAGTTCGTGGAGTTGATCCGCAGGCACCCTGATCGCGCCGGTGGCCCGATCAAGTTCGTACTCGGCGTTGAGCTTTTTCAGCGCCTCGACGATTTCGCCGGCATCCTTTTCCGGGATATTCATGAACAACTGCTCGTATTCGGGCTTCTGGGACCAGAGCAATACCGCGACGCCGATCGCGAAAGCCAGGGCGAGCGCGACGATGAAGCCGAGCTGGCGCCCCCTGGGCAGTTGCACGAAGCCGCGCACGATGGGCGGCAGTTTTTGGCCGTTGGTGGCCGGCGAACGTTCGCCGGCCACCAGGCTTTTGCCGCCGCTTTCAATTTCGGTATTACCGAGTTCCATCATCTGCTCCAGCCCGTCCACACACGCCGTTTAGAAGTTGTTCGAAACCGTCGCGGGCAACGCCTTTGGGGCGATGCGCAACCGGTTTTTTTAGCCGCTCCTTACATCGGCATGTTCATCACGTCTTTGTAAGCTTCCACCAGCTTGTTGCGTACCTGCACCATCGCTTGGAAGGAAACATTCGCCTTTTGCAGGGAGATCATCACTTCCGCGAGACTGGCGTCGGTCTCACCGGTTTCAAAGGCCTGCGCCAATTTATTGGCTTGCTGTTGGGTATCGTTGACCTTGTCGATGGAGTCTTTGAGCAGGGCGGAAAAATCCACCGGGCTTTCCGCCTGCACCGAGGTGCTGCGGGCCTGATCGCGGGTGATGCGCATCTGCGCAAGCACTTGATTGATGTCGATGTTGCTCATCTCTAGCCTCTCCATTACGTCATTCGCTTAACTAAAGCACGATCTAAGCCATCAGTGGAGCTAACCCGGCACGGCGATGCCAGCATCGCGCATCCTGGCGATCTTGTAGCGCAAGGTGCGCTGGCTGATGCCCAGCCGGTCCGCGGCGCACTTGCGGCTGCCGTTTTCCTCACGCAGGGTATCGAGGATGATTTTCTCCTCCACCGAGCGCAGGCCGTCCCCGAGGCTATCGGCGGCTAACGCCGGCCCATTCGCCGGCATTCCGACATCAAAGCCACCACGCGCGTCTTCCTCGAACACCAGATCCTCCGCCCGGATATCGCCGCCGGAATAAAGGATCAGCGCTCTCTGAATGACGTTGTCCAGTTCCCGGACATTGCCGGGCCAGGCGTAATCTTGCAGGGCGACCGTCGCCCCGGGTGAGAACTCGGGCAAACTTTTGCCGCTTTTCCAGTGTTTCCTCAACAAGCCCCTGGCCAGCGGCAGGATGTCCTCTCGCCGCTCTCGCAAGGGCGGAATCTTCAGCGGGAACACGCTCAGGCGGTAATAAAGGTCTTCCCGGAAATCGCCCCGCTCGACCTGATCCTTGAGATTGCGGTTGGTAGTCGCCAATACGCGCACGTCGAGCGGGATCGTTTTCCTGCCGCCTACCCGCTCCAGCTCGCGCTCCTGGAGCACGCGCAGGAGCTTGGCCTGAAGTGCCAGCGCCATCTCCGAAATCTCGTCCAGCAGCAAAGTTCCGCCCTGGGCCAGTTCGAAACGGCCGGGAACCGTCTGCACCGCGCCGGTGTATGCGCCCTTCTCGTAGCCGAACAACTCGGCTTCCAGCATGTTTTCGGGAATGGCCGCGCAGTTGATGGCGACGAAGGGGCCGGCGTGTCGTTGCGAGCTCTGATGAATATAGCGTGCGATCACTTCCTTGCCGGCACCGCTCTCGCCCTGTATCAGCACCGTCGTCTCGCCTTTGGCGACCCGCGCGGCCAGGCCGAACAGTTTCTTCATGGCCGGGTCCTCGACGATGCGATCACCGGCCTCGACCGGCTCGGGCGCCAGGTGCAGTAACACCTGTTTGACCAACACATCCGCGGCAAATGGCTTGACCAGATAGTCGGCGGCCCCGGCCTGGATAGCCTGCACCGCTTTTTCGATGGTGCCATAGGCCGTCATCAGCAATACCGGCAGATCCGCGTGACTGGCCTTGATCCGTTCCAGGAGGGTCAAACCGTCCATCTTCTGCATTTGCACGTCGCTGATTACCAGCCGCATTCGATGGCTGAGCAGTCTTTCCGAAGCCTCCAGGCCATCGGCCGCCGTGACGACCCGTAAACCCGCTAGTTCCAGGGTATCGCTCAATGCTTCGCGCAAGGCGATATCATCTTCAACGATCAATACGTCGACCTGTTCCATCGTTAAACTCCAAGGTGTGATCTCTTCCGGAAAAGCCGCCGGGCAGTGGAGGGTGTTCCATGGCCATAGGAAAATCCAACTGGAAACGCGCCCCGCGACCGGACGATGAATGACAAGACACGCGCCCGCCATGGGCCCGGACTACGCAATCGACGATCGCGAGTCCCAGCCCGGTGCCGTTGGCTCGGGTGGTGAAAAAGGGTTCGAAGATGTGCTCGCGGATTTCTTCGGCGATCCCAGGGCCATCGTCGGACACGTCGATCCGAAGGCAGCCCGGCGAGGGATGCTCCAATTCCAGAGTGATCTCACCGGTGCCGTTCAGCGCCTCCACGGCGTTGCCAAGCAGATTGAGCAGGATGCCGAGCAAGGCGTCCCGGTTGCCGTAAAAGGCTTCGCCCTCGGCCCGGACGCGGACACTCAACCGGATGTTCTTGCCCTCGAGCGTCGGTTCGAAAGCTTCCAGGACCTCCTGGATCAACCCGGCGACCGCGATTTTTTCCATGGCCAAGCGCCCCATGCGCGCGAATGCCAGCATGTCGTTCACCTGTCTCTCCATGTACTGCAAGCGATCGGCCAGCTTGGCGGCGAAACGCGCGCGCCGCGGCCCGCTCAGCTCGGCATCGCCCAGATGGGCCGTATAGAGGAGGGCCGCGGACAGGGGTGTGCGGACCTGGTGGGCCAGACTCGCAACCATCTCGCCCAAGGCGGAAAGGCGTCCCTTATGGTTGACCAGTTCCTGCAGGGCACGCGTCTCGCTGACATCGGTCAACAGGACAATCTGGCCGGGCTCCTCGCCCAAAGAATTGACCGACAGGCTGACGGTCCTGCCGTTTTGCAATTGGCGCTGCTGCGGATTGTCAGAACCGGGCAAGGCCATGCCGTCCAGCACATCCCGCCAACGACGGCCGAGCAGCCCTTTGCCCAGCAGGCGGGTAGCGGCCGGATTGTGCTCGACGATAACGCCCAGGCCGTCCGTCACGATTACGCCGCCGGGCAAAGCTTCCAGCAGACGCTGCAGACGGTTGGCCAGCTGTTCCTTTTCGGTCAGGGTCTTCAGCCGCTCGCTGCGGGCGGCGGCCAGTTCCCCGGTTAGGCGCGCGACCTGGCCCTCCAGCTCGAGATAAGATCGGGTGAGGTTTTGGGATAGCTCGTTGAAGACGTGAAACGCGTCTTGCAAGCTTTCCGCGCTGTTGATTTGCTGATGGAGCATAAGGTCTCGGCTGATCGATGGTTGAATCTGCCGGGAACGAAGCAATTACGATGCCGAATAATTACTTCCAACAAAACAGCGGGTTAGACTAATATAGGTCGTCAAATAATTGACGTTTCTTCGCCGCGCAAACCATATTTGCGCAGTTTTTCCACCAGGGTCGTCCGACGCATCCTTAGCAGATTGGCCGCATGCGCCACCACGCCGTTGCACTCGTCCAGCGCCTGCTTGATCAACTCGCATTCCAGCGAATTGAGATGCTCGCGAAGATCCAGCCCTTCCTCCGGCAAACGGGCCAAACCGACGGGTTCGTGAGAAAAGTCCTGGGCGTGATCGGCCTCTCCATGCTCGTTGGCCGCCCGCATGTCCTCGGACGCGGCCTGACGCTGGAATTTATCCGGCAGATCGGCAATATCGACCACGCCGTTGGGATACAAAATCGCCAGGCGCTCGATCAGGTTGGCCAATTCACGGACATTGCCCGGCCAGTGATGTTTTTGCAGCGTTCTCAAGGTCCTTGGCGTCAAGCGCACCGAGTTCTTTTTCTCAGCCTTCAGGCGCGCCGTGAGATCATCCACCAAGACGGGGATGTCCTCGACGCGCTCCCGCAGTGCCGGCACTTCAATGGGAAACACGTTCAGCCGGTAGAACAAATCCTCGCGAAAACGATTCTGCCGGATCGCCTCTTCCAGATCGCGATGGGTCGCGGCGATGATGCGCACATCGCAATAAATGGTCTTGTTGCTGCCAACTCGCTCGAAGCTGCGCTCCTGCAAGACCCTGAGCAGCTTGACCTGCATCGCCAAGGGCATGTCGCCGATCTCGTCCAGAAACAGGGTACCGCCCTCGGCCAGCTCGAAACGCCCCTGCCTGGCGCTGAGCGCCCCGGTGAACGCGCCCTTTTCGTGGCCGAACAATTCGCTCTCCAGAAGCTCAGCCGGTATCGCCCCGCAATTGACGGGCACGAACGGCTTTTGCCGACGGGGGGAAAAGTAATGCAGATTGCGTGCGATGACTTCCTTGCCGGTGCCGGATTCGCCGAGTACCAGAACCGTCGCATCCGATCCCGCCACCTGCTGAATCAGCTGACGGGTTCGATGAATCGCCGAGCTGTTGCCCGACAGGCTCCGGAACAATTCGGCGGAACGCACCGCGACGTTGGCCTCGGGGTGGAACAGTTTTTCTAGACAGTCGGCCAGAACGGCGTAGGTCGTCGGCCATTCCAGTTTGAGCGCCGCCAGACTCTCCAGGCGTGATGAAAAAGGCTTATGTACGTCTCGTTCTCCCACCAGCACCATCGGAACCTGACGATGAAGTTCTGCAAGCCGCACCAGCGCCGGCTCACCCACCTCTTCGACAGTGATGAACACCACGCGGTAACTGGACTCGTATAACTCGCTCTCCAGCTCGTCGACGGTAACCGTATGAACCTCGTAGTCGATAAACTTCAATACGATTTCGAGTTGGTGACAGAATAAGCGTTCGTCTTGGATCAAGAGGGCGCGGCGCAAAGCCATTGCAACTGTTCTCCTTGGGCAGGGCGTACCTTCAGTGCGATCCCGTCGATTCGGTTCCGGGTTGACCGGATAGAAGTGTAGTTGTCAAGAAAACGTCGTCAACCCGGCCCGACAGCCTGAAAGCCAAGCGCCAGGCTCGACTTTACCCCGGTTTGCCCCTCACAAATTCGCAGCCTCGGGGTTTGTGTCTATACTTTTGGGTCACCGCACCAAGCTTGGCGAAGTTCAAATGGCCCGTCTCACTCTCACCTTCAAAGGAAGGTCGCTTCAGGTAACGCCGATCGAAACCGGCGAGATCAGCATCGGCCGCGATCCCGGTAACGCCATCTGGATCGACAGTCTGGCTATTGCCCCTCATCACGCCGTGATCCAATGCAGCGACGAGGGCATGTTCATCCGGGAGCTCAACCCGGACTATCCCCTTTTCGTCAACAACCGGAAGGTCGGCGAGCAACGTCTGAGTGACGGGGACCATATCACCATCGGCAAGCACGTCCTTCAATACACCGACGACAAGTACATCTCTAAACCTCAGGCCGACCCGCCCCTTCCGGAGCCCAAGATGGCAATCGAAGCTAATGGTGCGAAGTCTGCGTCATACGGGCCGGATGCCCGTTTCCAGGTATTAAAAGGCAAGCGCATCGGTCTGATCATTCCGCTGCGAAGCGCACTCACGCGATTGGGCAAGGACGACGCCGGCGCCGCTGCCGTCGTCGTCCGGCGCAACGGGGGATATTTCCTATCCGCGTTGGCGGCGACGGAAACCGTTCTGGTGAACGATGCTCCCATCCACGACCAAAGCGTCCGGCTCAAGCACGGCGATATCGTGAAGGTCGACCAGCATCTCATGCAGTTCTTTTGCCAAGCGTCGGCGCAGAGTAACTCCACCTAAAGCGCCGCCAGCGCCTCGCGCAGGGATTTGACGGGGATCACATTCAAACCCTCGACGCCGCCCTTGGGAACGTTCTTGTAAGGCACAACCGCGTGTTTGAAGCCGTGCTTGGCGGCCTCGCGCAGACGCTCCTCGCCGTTCTGCACGGGACGCACCTCGCCGCTCAGACCCAGTTCCCCGAAAGCGATCCAGTCCCGCGGAATCGGCCGGTCGCGATAGCTCGAAACCACCGCCAGCAGCACCGCCAGATCGCCTGCCGTTTCGGTCAACCGCAACCCCCCCACCAGATTGATGAACACGTCCTGATTGAGAATGCCGACGCCGCCGTGCCGGTGCAGCACGGCCAGCAGCATGGCCAGACGGTTGTGTTCCATCCCCACGGCGACGCGGCGCGGCGCGGCCAAATGGGATTCGTCCACCAGCGCCTGCACCTCCACCAATAGCGGCCGGCTGCCCTCGCGCATCACCATGATGACGCTTCCGGGCATATCCTCGTCGTAGCGCGACAGGAAGATCGCGGAAGGATTCTTAACCTCCTTCAGCCCGGTTTCGGTCATGGCGAACACGCCCAGTTCGTTGACCGCGCCGAAGCGGTTCTTGAAGGCGCGAATTACCCGGAAACGGTTGCCAGGATCACCCTCGAAATACAGCACGGTGTCGACCATGTGCTCGAGCACGCGCGGCCCGGCCAGCGCCCCCTCCTTGGTGACATGACCGACCAGAAACACGGTCGTCCCGGTCTGCTTGGCGAAACGCACCAGTTGTGCGGCGCACTCCCGCACCTGCGCGACCGAACCCGGTGCGGACTGAAGCAACTCGGTGAAAACGGTCTGGATCGAATCCACGACCAGCATGGCCGGTGTTTGCTCGCGGACCACGTTCAGAATGCGCTCCAAAGAAGTTTCCGCCAGAATCCGCACGCCCTCGCAGCGCAAATGCAAGCGTTTGGCGCGCAGGCTCACCTGCTGAATAGATTCCTCGCCGGTGATGTACAGCGTTTTGATCCGCCCGCCCAGCGCGGTCAAAGTTTGCAGGAGCAAAGTCGACTTGCCGATTCCGGGATCGCCGCCGATCAAGATGGCCGAGCCCGCAACCAATCCGCCGCCCAGCACCCGGTCCAGTTCCTCCAGTCCGCTACTTGAACGCAGGATTTCTTCCGCCTCCACCGACGCCAAGTCAACCGGATTGGATAACCCGCCGCCGCTGCCGGCGTAACCGGAGTAGCGAGAAGATGCCGGCGCCCGTTCCTCCACGCTTTCCACCAGCGTGTTCCACAAACCGCAACCGCCGCACTGTCCCGCCCACTTGCTCTGGGCATGACCGCATTCGGTACAGCGGTAGAGGATTTTTTTGTCTTTGGGGCGACTCACGCGGCGGGCTTCGTGGCGACTAGCAAGGTATTGACCCCTTCCCGAAAGCGCACATCGACCGGTTTGAAGCCGGTTTCTTTCATGCGGGTCAGCGAGGGTCCCAACCGCATGATGTGATCCGGCGATTCGTCGCTGAACAGATGGACGATCCATTGCTCCAGCAGATCGTAACGGTTGATGGCGGCGAAGGTCTTGAAGTAATGCCGCACCTCCTCCTGGGTCAGCCGTGTGTGTTCAATCGTGTCGTCGAGGGCGTAGCGGTCGCCGTTGACGAAACACCCGCCCGTCTTCAGGGCTCGGAAAGTTTCCGCGAGCACCTGCCTGCGATAGCCCTCGAGAAAATTGTGTGTGGCATAGCCCGAAGCGACGAGATCGATGCTGTGATCGGACAAGTCCCGCAAACCCGAAAGCGCATCCATTTCGATGAGCTTCAGACGGCCGCCTTCCAGCCATCGCGCCAGATTCTTGCGCGCCTGATCCAGCATGGTCGGTTCGTTGTCGACGGCGATGACCATGATGTCCTCGCGAGCGTGGAGCAAGGCCAACGTGGTCATGCCGGTGCCGCAGCCCATTTCAAAAACCTGCAGCGGGGGCTGAACCGGGTGAGCCGGCTCCCAACCCGCCACGAATTCGCCCACTTTTTGGCTCATCTCGGCCGCAGCGGGGCAGATCAGCTTCAGCATTTCGTATTCCGCACCGATCTGGCCGGCAAACAATCGCTCTAGGTCGCTCGTTGTCATGGGTGGCGCGGTCATGGTTGATAGGTGATTCGATAAATCACACCGCGCTTGTCGTCGGAAACCAGCAGCGAGCCATCCGCCAGCTCGAGGAGGTCGACGGGACGCCCGAGCACCTCGCCATCGGGCCGCAGCCAGCCTTCGGCGATCACTTCGTCGGCGACCGGCTTGCCGTCTTGGAATTTCACCATGGCCAAGCGGTAGCCCTGTGGCTGGCTGCGATTCCAGGAACCGTGCTGGGCGACGAACAACTGCCCGCGATAGCCGGCCGGGAACTGGGTTCCGTGGTAGAAGCGAATGCCCAGCGGGGCGACGTGGGCCGGAAAGGTCCAGGCCGGCGGCGTGAATTCGGGGCAGGATCTCCGTTTGCCGAACTCGGGATCGGCGATGCTGCCGGCATGGCAGTAAGGATAGCCGAAGTGCAGGCCGGCCTTGGGCGCGTGGTTCAGTTCCTCGGGCGGCGCATCGTCGCCCAGATAGTCTCGCCCATTGTCGGTGAACCAAAGCTCGCCGGTTTCCGGCCGCCAGTCGAAGCCGACGGTGTTGCGGATGCCGTGGGCGAATATTTCGAAATTCTTCCCGTCCGCATCGAGCCGGGTCAGGCTGGCGTAAACCGGCTCGTCCGAAAGACAGATGTTGCATGGCGCGCCCACCGGCGCATAGAGCCTACCGTCGGGCCCCACGCGCAGATATTTCCAGCCGTGATGCCGGTCGCTCGGGTAGCCATCGTACACGAGTTCCGGCTTGGGCGGATCGGCCAGATGCGCGGCGATATCCTTGAGCTTCACGATGCGCTGGATTTCCGCGATATACAGATCACCCTTCAGGTAAGCCACGCCGTTCGGCGCATTCAGCCCGGATGCCACAGTCAGCACGCGATCGGCGCGGCCGTCGCGATCGTCATCGCGCACTGCGTAGACCCTGCCTTCGGCCACGGTGCCGACGTAAACGGTACCGTCCTCGCCCAGCGCCAGCGAACGGGCATTCGGAGTCTGCTCGGTGAACAGGCTGATCCTAAAACCGGGCGGCAGTTTGATCGCGCTCAGCCAGGCATCGGTCTCTGCGGCTTGCGCGACTTCGGCGAACAGGGTCAATGCCAATAAATACTTTGTGAGTTTCATACCACCTCCCGAGTCAGCCGCCGGCGAAGCCGGGCTTGATTTTTCCAAGCGCGTCGCCAAATATGGTACCACCTGCATCTTCAATCACCGGTAATCACCCATGAGAATCCTTCTGTTCCTGTTGACCAACGCGGCGGTGCTACTCTTGATCAGCATCATCTTTCATTTTCTCGGCCTAGGGGCCTACCTCCAGCAGAGCGGCGTCAGCCTGAACCTGGACAGCCTACTCATCATGTCTGCCGTGATAGGCATGTCGGGTTCTTTCATTTCGCTGCTGATCTCCAAATGGATGGCCAAGCAATCGATGGGGGTGTTCGTCATCGAGCAGCCGTCCAATTCCACTGAACAGTGGCTGGTGGAAACGGTGCGCCGTCAGGCTCAGATGGCCGGCATCGGCATGCCGGAGGTCGGCATTTTCAATTCGCCCGACCCCAACGCCTTCGCCACCGGCATGAATAAGAACAATGCGCTGGTCGCGGTCAGCACCGGGCTGATGCACAACATGGGCGCCGAGGAAGTCGAAGCGGTATTGGGCCATGAAATCAGCCACGTCGCCAATGGCGATATGGTGACTCTGGGGCTGATCCAGGGCGTGGTCAACACCTTCGTCTATTTCTTTGCCACCATCGCAGGCCATCTGATCGATCGCGTGGTGTTCCGCTCCGGCGACGACGACCGCGGCGGCTACGGCCCCGCCTATTACATCACCCAGATGGTCGCGCAAGTCCTGCTGTCCATCCTGGCGACCATGATCGTCATGTGGTTCTCGCGCTGGCGCGAATTCAGGGCCGACGCCGGCGGCGCGAAGCTGGCCGGACGCCATAAGATGATCGGGGCGTTGCGCGCCCTGCAACGCGCCCACGAGCCGCAGGAGTTGCCCGGCGAATTCGCCGCCTTCGGCATCAGCGGCGGCAGCGACGGATTCAGGAAACTGTTCATGAGTCATCCGCCTTTGGAAGAGCGCATCGCCGCCCTGGAAAGCATGCGGTAACGGTTTGAGCCGACGATGCCTGCTTCGCTCTCGAAACAGGCATCTTTTTTTACCGACCGATCAGGCGATTCGACATGCACAGCGAATGGGACGATTTTCTCCGGAACCGAACTGCCGCCACGACCGCCGATCCATCCGAATCATCCCACTGGATTTGCCCGCTGCCCGATACAGGCGTTCTGGCCATCGGCGGCAAGGATTCGGGCAGATTCCTACAAGGTCAGACCACCTGCGACATCCTTGGACTGGAAACGGGACAGACAACCCTGGGCGCGCTCTGCAATCCCAAAGGCCGAGTCATCGCCGTGTTTCGCGCATTCAAGTCAGAAGACCTGATTTATTTGTTGCTGCCGCGCGAACTCACCGCCGCCGTGGAGAAGCGCCTGCGCATGTATGTCCTCAGGGCGGACGTGAAGATCGAGAATGTCAGCGGCGAATGGCTGGCCTTCGGCATCGGCGGAGAAAAGCTGGTCTCGCCCCTGGACCGTCTCGGCATTACCGCTCCGGCGAGCATAAACGGCGTCAGCTGTCAGCCGAACTGCTTCGCGATCCACATCCCGTCCAATTCTGCCGGTCGGATGCTGCTCGTGGCCGGACATGAGAAGGCCAAGGCATTGTGGGTTGCGCTCGAGGAGAAAGCGCATTTGGTCTACACCGACCCCGCACGCTGGCGGTTAGAAGACATCCGGGCGGGCATTCCCCGCATTGGGCAGGCGATGAGTGAGGAATTCCTTCCGCAAATGCTGAACCTCGATCTCTTGGATGGGATCAGCTTCAGCAAGGGTTGCTACACCGGGCAAGAAATCGTCGCCCGAACGCACTATCTGGGCAGTCTGAAACGCCGGATGTACCGGCTGGAAATTCGCAGCGATGAGGCTCCGCAAGCGGGTGAGCTGATCTTCGAGGCCGGCCGGGACGAACAGAGCGCCGGGGTGGCGCTGGACTCCGCCCCCACGGCGGCTGCCTGCCATGAAATCCTGGCCGTCTTGAACATCACCCAGGCGGAAAACGGCGATCTCAGGCTGCATGGTTCTCACGGTTTGCGACTATCCTTATTGTCGCTACCCTATTCGACAACCCCAACCCATCGAGAGCATCGAGAGAATGGACCTCAAGAATGAAACCTCCTTTCTCCAATACATCCAGGCGGCCATCGAAAACAACAAGCTGGTGCTGCCTACCCTACCGGAAGTCGCCCTGAACGTTCGCCAGGCGGTCAACAGTGGCAACGTCTCCGACGCCCAACTGGCCAAGATCATTGCCGGTGACCCCGGGCTTACCGCACGTCTGTTGCAAGTGGCCAATACCCCGCTATACCGCGCCCGCCAGAAAATCGAGAATATCCAAACGGCCATCACGAGGATGGGCCACGGCGCGATCCGCACCCTCATCACCAGCCTGGCGATGCAGCAGATTTTCAAACCCAAGATATCGATGCTGGAACGGTATTTCCTCGCGACCTGGAAACACAGCGTCGACATTTCCGCGGTGAGCCGCGCCCTGGCCCTGCGCTGCCGCCATCTGGACAAGGAGCAGGCGATGCTGGCGGGACTGATCCACCAGATCGGCAAACTGCCCATCCTGACGGTGGCCGAGAAATTCCCCGAATTGGCGGAAGACCAACCCGCCCTCGACAACCTATTGGAAAAACTTCACCCGGCCATCGGCAAGATGATCATGGAAACCTGGGACATGCCCGAGGCGCTCGGTCGAGTGGCCTGGGAATACCGGAATTTCCAGCGCGACTCGGGACCTGAAGCGGATTATATCGACGTGGTTCAGGTCGCCTACGTGGAAAACGAGATCACGAACAATCCTGCGATGGCGCCAGACATTGCGAAAATTCCGGCGTTCAAGAAGCTGGGACTGGACGCTGAAATCGAGATTCTGGAGATCGAAGGCGTCGCCGAGGAAGTCGCGGAAACCCGGCAGGTTTTTCTTTGACGCTTATACCCGGGTTACTTACACCGCCGGGCGTGTGGTCTTCGCATCCGGCGTAACCCAAGCCTTGATGCCGAGGCATTAGGCACCGATTCGGAATTAGTTCCACCCGCCTCCGATGTATTGCCGGCAGTGTTCTATGCGCTCGTCCTAGAGCACGCTTTAAGGCGCATCCCAGCCCGACGACTCTGCACTTCGGCTTCCCGCCTCTCCAGACTGGCTTTGACGGTCAGCTACAGGCCTGCGGACATCATCAACCCGGCGCCAGCCAACCATTTGCCGGCGTTTCTCGCGATCACGTCCGGCTTCAAGGCGCCGGCGAGCGCGGCGGAACCTTCCATCGCTGCGCCAGACAATCCCGCCGAAAGTCAAATATCGTCTCCAGGCGATCACGGATGAACAACGCGTGGACCAATCGCCCGAACCAGCCCCACGGCATGACGTAGTGAACGATGTCCTCCATTTCGATGCCGCCTTCCGCTTCCCGGAGGCGGTGCTGGTGATGCCAGAATCGAAAAGGCCCGATCCTCTGTTCGTCGACGAATTGACAGGGCGCTTGGACGTGCTTGATCTCTGTCACCCAGGTCATGGGAATGCCGGCGACGGCGGCGATACGGTAGGTGATGATGAGGCCGGAATAAATGTCATCTGGAACCTGCGAGGTGATGTGAAAATTGAGAAAAGGAGGGGTAATCTCTGCCAGGTTTCGCGGGGTGGAAAAAAACGGCCAGGCATCCTGCAGGGAAATGGGCAAAATTTGCTTGCGGTGTAGGCGGTAAACCTTCATTTCATTCCTCATCGATCTTATTTAACGCGTTCCATGGAACCCTGCAAATCGTGGGCTTTCTAACAACATGAATTGGTTTCCCGCCTTGGAAACTCGCCCATGAATACCACAACGGTCTTTTACGATGGCGGCTGCCCCTTGTGCAGCCGGGAGATCGCCCATTACCGACGGATGGATAAAGAACATCGCATCCGGTGGTTGGATGTGACCCGTGACGGCGCCGGGCTTTCGGCTTATGGGATCGACCACGTCGAGGCCCTCGCCGTCTTTCATGTCATCGACCGCGGCGACCGCCTGGTCAAAGGCGCCGAAGGCTTCGTGACCGTATGGGAGGAACTGCCCCGCTACCGCTGGCTCGCCAGATTGTGCCGATTCTTCCACCTGCTGCCCGTGATGGAATGGGGTTACGCCCGCTTTGCCCGCTGGCACTTCCGGCGTCGCTGCCGGGAGGGTGTTTGCGGGTGAGGCCGCCGTGGGCCATATGGTGGTCGTGCCGGGCGATCAAACGCTGCACCAGGCAATGACGACAGCACCTGGCTGGGTGAAACACGGAAAGCGGTGATCGCGCATCAGGCGGAGAAGAATACAGACACTCAATCGGGGCATATCCCTTATGACGACGGCCATTGTGTGGTTCCGCCGAGATCTCCGATTATCCGACAATCCGGCACTGACCGAAGCGTTGCTTACCTGCGAGCGCGTCGTCCCGCTTTACGTTCATGCCCCTGAAGAAGACGGTCGCTGGGCCCCGAGTAGCGCCAGCCGCTGGTGGCTGCATCACAGTCTGAGGGCCCTGGATGATTCTCTGCGAAAACGCGGCTCTTGTCTCATCATCCGGCGCGGCCCAAGTCTCGAAACGCTGCGAGCGATCGTCGGCCAAACCGGCGCCGAGAGGATCTACTGGAACCGCCTTTACGAGCCGGAACTGATCGCCCGCGACACCGAGACCAAACGTGCCTTGCGATCCGACGGCCTGATCGTCGAAAGCTCCAACAGTGCGCTGCTACACGAACCCTGGACGATAAAACCCTATAAGGTTTTCACCCCCTACTGGAAAGCGGTGCAGCGGTTGGACTTGCAGCAAGCGCCGCTGCCGGCGCCGGAGTCCTTGCCGCCGCTGCCCGCTCGATTCGAGACGTTGCCCGTGGCGACGTTGGGCCTGCTGCCGACCATCCCGTGGGACAGCGGGCTGAAGGAAAACTGGCGAGCGGGGGAAAACGCGGCGCAGCGACGACTCCGAAACTTCATCGCATCGGCACTGGCAGGTTATGCGGAAAAGCGCGACCGGCCGGATTATGCCGGCACGTCCCGGCTGTCGCCCCATTTGCATTTCGGCGAAATCGGGCCGCGCCAGATCGTGCATGCGATCCGTATTCATACCAACGCACACGAGTCGCCGATCGGCATCCTCAAGAACGCCGAGAGCTACCTTCGCGAACTCGTGTGGCGGGAATTCGCCCACCAACTCCTCTATCACTTCCCCCAAACCACGGAATATCCATTGGATGAGCGGTTCGCGAGATTTCCGTGGGCCACCGACTGCACGGAAGCATTGACGGCCTGGCGCAAGGGCATGACCGGTTTTCCCATTGTCGATGCCGGCATGCGCGAGCTCTGGCATAGCGGCTGGATGCATAACCGGGTTCGCATGATGGTCGCTTCCTTTCTCACCAAAAACCTGCGGATTTCCTGGCTGGAGGGGGCGCGGTGGTTTTGGGATACCCTGGTCGACGCCGATCTCGCCAACAACACCCTGGGTTGGCAATGGACCGCCGGGTGCGGCGCCGACGCCGCGCCGTATTTCCGCATATTCAACCCCGTGTTGCAGGGCAAGCGTTTCGACCCGAACGGCGATTATGTCCGCCGCTGGATACCGGAACTCGCCCGTCTGCCGGCCAGTCACATCCATAGTCCCTGGCAAGCCCCCTCCGCCAGCAATTCTCATTTTGAGTCACTGAGCAGGCGCTGCCGGGCATCAGGGCGCAGTGGATAGAGTAGAACCCGCTTCGGTGCTGTCCCATGACGCTGGTGCTCTCGATCCTGCCGGCCACGACCCGTGGTCAAGCCAACGTC
>DATIXD010000153.1:0-6420 GCA_035518875.1 Methylococcaceae bacterium
ACATCCAAAGGGTTCTCACCGATTGCGAGGGCAATGTCTCCCAGGCGGCGAAACTTCTGGGCATCCATCGCCGGTCGCTTCAGCGCAAGCTGCTAAAATATCCGCCGCGCGTATAGCAACGGACGATCTCCAGGCAGCTCCCCATCGACCGGGTGCGGGATTGGTACCTCGATCGCATCTCGGATTCTTTTTCGCCAGGTCCAGTCCCTCCTCCAAGCCGCGAACTTTCCAATGGCAGCCCATGACGGGAGGGATCGGCGCTGGCTGGCTCACGCCGCGAGGTAGAGTACGACGCCCATTTGGACTGGCGATGATTATCATTTCATACCCTGTGTCGGGGCATGGCGAAAGTGCCGGTAATCGGATCGGTTGAGAATCACCAGAGAAGCCTGCAGAGAGTTGACCCGTCTGCCTCTCTGAGTATTAGGTTGCAGCCATCCGGCATCCGATTCTATGATCCGTTCGGATAAACCGGCAGCCGAAAGCGTACCACGATCACACAAGTCGTGCTACCGGCATCTGTTGAATGCGCTATAGAATTCGGGATGGGAGGCGACCATGGTCAAATCCGGCCAACTGATGCGCTTTGGCGTATCGATGGAAGATGATCTGTTGGAGAAGTTCGATTCATTGTGCGCCGCGCGGGGATATGGAAACCGCTCCGAGGCCATTCGTGACATGGTGCGGGACCTCCTCATCGAGAGCGCGCTGCGGGAAGAGAACACGGAGGGAGTCGGCACGCTCACTCTCGTCTACGATCACCATCATCGGGAGTTGGAAGAAAAACTCACCGACTACCAGCATGAGCATCTAAAGGAGATCATTTCGACCGTGCATGTCCACCTGAACCGTCATCTGTGCCTGGAAGTGTTGATCCTGCGTGGAAAAGTCAAGGAAATAAGGAAAGTCGCCGACGGGCTGATCGCAACCAAGGGTGTGCAGCATGGAAAACTCGTTCTCACGACAGCCGGTCGAGAAGCCCGGTAATGCGGGATAGTGCCGTGCTACAAATGAAAATCCATGGAGATCACCTTACATGGGCATAGGATATAGTCGAACCATTGCTTTGAATGCCACGCCAGGAACCATCGTCGCACCGCTTAATGCCGATGTCGGCCGTTTCTTGACAGATGATAATGGGCCAGGTTACATGCGTGCAGGAGGTCGTGGTTGCCGAGGATCTCTTCCGCCGTCCCGGTTGCTGCGATGTGATGGTCCGGATCGAACACATAGACTCGCGTCGCAATCAGCTCGACAATGCTCAAATCATGGGTAGCCGTCACTAATGTTTTACCGGCCTTGTTTTGCGCTCGAATGAAATCTATCAGCCAGGATAGGCTGCGGGGGTCCAGACCGGTGGTAGGCTCATCCAGCAGCCAGACTTCGGGTTGAAGGCTGAGGATAGAAGCCAGAGCCACCTTGCGCTTCTCGCCGCCGGACAGGCGATGCGGAGCCCGGCCGGCCAGTTTCTCGATGCCCAGCGCTTTTAGGGAGGATTCTACCCGAATCTCTACTTCCTCTTGATCCAGTCCAAGTTGAAGCGGTGCAAACGCTACTTCATCCAAAACGGAAGGAGAGAAGAGCTGCACGTCGGTATCCTGAAAGACCAACCCTACCCGTCGCCGGAAAGCAAAATTCACGGCTTCGTCATCCAGCGCCCGCTCGGTCAGCGGGCTGCCGAATGCCGTGATTGCGCCCTGGGAAGGGAAATACAAGCCGTCCAGCAATTTGAGCAAGGTGCTCTTCCCTGATCCATTGGCGCCAAGAATGACCAGGCTTTCACCGACCTGGACGTCAAGGCTTGCCTCTTCCAGAGCCACGTGACCGCCTTCGTAAGCAAACGATGCCCGCTCTACGCTAAAAATGGTCTCTGTATTCAAAATGTCCCACAGCTTTCGACAGGTTTCATAAACTCAACGTCCCAGGAGGATCGCTGCCAAACTAACCGACAACAGCACCCCGCCCCAGACCCAATCTCGTCTCTGCATCCTGAATGGTTTCAGGGTGACCACACGGCCATGGAACCCGCGCGATTTCATGGCCAGGTAAACCTCGCTGCTCATGTTCAGCGACCTGCTCAACAGAGTTGCAGCGGCGGCGGCCATAATGCGTCGCTGCTCCACCGCGCTCAGCCGCCCGACCACCCGGCTCTTGCGCGAGAGGAACATGTCGTTCGCGATGCGCAGCAACAGGTAAATATAGCGGTAGGTCATCCCCAGGGTCAGGATAAAAACGTCCGGAACCCGCAATACGCTAAGCGCGCTGAGCACGGCATTCCAGGGGGTGGTCAGGATTAAGAGTAGCGACAGCGAGACCGATGTGCTGACTCTTAACAACAGGAACAGGCAGGTGACCAAACCCGTCTGTGTGATGACCAGGCCGAAGGGCAGCATGGCCAATGGCGGTCCGGGAGTAACGAACAAGGCTGGCACCAGCAGCACGCCGGTGAAGAAGGGCAAGAACAGCCAGACCCGGCGGATGAAGACAACCGCCGGGATGCACGAACGCCAGGCCAGCCATAGGACCAACAGGTAAATCATGCCGATGACAGCCAGGCTGCGCGACAGGCTCACCCCAATTAGGAACGCCAGGGTGCAAACGACTTTTACCCGCGCATCGAGACTCTGCAACAGCCCTGGCCGCGTGCTGATTTCCTCAGCGAAAAAGGAGCGCTCCAGGGCGCCGCTGATGTCCCTGATAATATGCTCAAGTACATTATGTCTCTTTTTTGTTGGCCCGGCCTTTGAGGGCACTCTCATAGGCTCCGTTGATGGGTGGCGTCCGGCACCAGATCAGGTGACAGGTTCCCGTCATGTTAATTATTTTTGGATTGCGTTTTCGGACCCGGGGTCAGGACCTTGGCAAGCAACCATGCGACGACGCCCACGACCAGGATACCTACCGCGGCAGACAGGATGTATCCCAGGTTGGAATTTCCCAGGGCCGGCAGGTTGTAACCCTGTAAAGGCGCGCCCCAGATGCCCGAAAGGCGTGCAAATCCCTCGGGGATGGCCTTGAGTCCCATCTTTGCGAGCTCTTCAGTTCCCCATTCTCCCCACGCTGTACCGGGCGCCAATAGACCCAGTGGCGAGAGCACGGCCAATACCAACAGGACAACCCACAGCTGGCGCAGTTTGCCTATCCCTGCGGATTCGACCACCTCGGCCGGTTTCTCTGCGGCCTCCAATATTGCGGGATTCGAGCGTCGCAAGTAAGCCAGTACCAACACGGTAAGAAAGGCTTCCGCCACAGAGGCTGCCAGGGCATGGGGAATCACCATTGCCGGGATCGATACGGATAAGGGATAGGGGGCGTAGAGCGGGCTGCCATCCGCAGACCTGAACAGTAGGGGTTGGATGCCGAACTCAAACCCGGCGAAAAATGCTGCCATGGTCACTCCCGTCCAGGCGCCGATAGCTGCGCCGGCAAGCCGCTTCGACGAGCTGATAGGAGTCTTTTTCGCAAAGGCGCGGTACATGGCATAGCCGAACTGGGGCACAACGACAGCGATGTTAAAGCAGTTGGCGCCCAGCGCCAGGATGCCCCCGTCTCCAAAGAAAATCGCCTGAATGATGAGGGCGGTTGAAACGGCGATGGTAGCGGCCTCCGGGCCCAGGATAAGGGCCGCCAGGGCTGCGCCCGTCACATGGGCGGTCGTTCCGCCTGGGATCGGAATGTTGAACATCATGATGATGAATGAAAAGGCCGCCAGCAACGCGATCAGCGGTGCGCTGCGTGCGTTCATGCCTTGGCGTAACTTGCGGATGCCCGATACCCAGAAAGGTAATACCAGCAGAAACATGATCGATGAGGTAGCCGGGCTAAGGTAGCCATCGGGGATATGCATGGCAGTCGTAGCGAGCCAGATGAGCAGAACGCCAACGTATGATGTCAAAATTTTCGTGGTCTTGTCTCTCAAACGATAAATGGCCATCGCCACTTCCTCATATTTCCCGATTTCCCCTGCAACCGGCTCATCGCGGGTTGCTCCTGCCTCCGCAGTCTGCGAATTCCCTCGCCGTTTCATAGCGTCCGGCCAGCTGAGCGCACATGGATTGAAAGAAGTTCAGACTCCGGGGAGAAAGTGGCGCGACGATGCGCCTGTCCGTCGAATATCGAACGAGGAAAGTAATGTGGCGGATGCCGTGAGCCAGGACATCCTGTTCCCTGATCTCGGCCGGTCGCGGCTTTTTCGGATCCGTCGATTGCGGCGGGACCAATTCGCTCCACCGCAATCGAGACGGCTCCGCGGCCAGGCATCCCGGAGCTTCCGAGAAGGCAAGATAAGTGAGGATGAGGGTTCCATCCTTCTCCCAGCGCCAGCTGGTGGAGTGAAGGATCGCGGCGTCACAGCCGGGCGCAATCAGACCGCGCGCGACCGTATCCGGGTCGGAACTGTCGCGTGACAGGTTGGCAAGCCGACGGCCGTAGGCTAAAGTTTCTCCGGCGGCAGGAGTGACCATGAACAGTTCGAGAGTAACTGGCGGCCGGGACTGACCGCATCCGGTCGCAATCATCAAAGGCAGAAGCGAACAGGTTATGGCAAAGCAGACTCCGGTTAGTGGAAATCGCATAGGCAATCAGAAGCCGAAGTTCAGGCCGCCCATGACGTTGAATCCCGGGTCGCGGAACTGCCAGGGCATCAGGTAGCGACGATTGGTAAGGTTGTTCAGGTCAGTGAAAAGCGACACCCGGTAAGAGTCCGTTTGACATAAGGTCTTCTCGACCTTCAGGTTCAGAATCTGATAAGGGCCAAAAACCGATCGCCCACTTCTAGAGGTGCTGTCATAGTACTCCCCCACTGCGTGCAGGTATGGCGATAGTTTCAGTCCGCGGGGCAAATTCATTTCCAGCCCGGCATTGACGACGTACCCGGGAACAAAGGGGATTGCGGCCCCGTCCTGGTCCCTGTCGATCGGGTTGCCAATGCGTGACGCCGTGCGGGTGTAATTGGCGAAGAGGTGCATAGTGTCATTGATGTAATGGTCGTAGACCAGTTCCAGACCATACGAGTGAGCATTCCCGGCATTCACGGACTTGGTTTGCGAAGGATTGTTGCTGATGACGTTGTCGACTATGGCATCGCTGATTCTGTTGTAAAACCCGCGTACTCCAATCGTCGAACGCTCCGTGACGGCATAATCGACACCGAAATCGGAACCAATGCCGCTTTCGGGCTTGAGGTCGGGATTCGGCAATTGTCCGTTGCGGCCCTGCAGCCCGAGGTCGCTCGAGTTGAGTGTGCCGCCGACCGACTTCGCCGCTGGAGAGATGAAGCTGGAACCCACGTTGGAATAGGCTGAGAGCTTCCTGCTGAAGTTGTAACGGGCGCCGGTGCTCCAGAGGACCCTGGACCACGACTTGTCGGGCAAGCCCGGCAGTGCACCCCCTAACACGTAGTAGGTATCCGAGGTCCGGTTAAATCGGACTCCGGCACGCAGTATCCAGTTTTGAACCACATACTTTTCCTGCATGTAGAGGCCGGCGCTCAGCGACCTGGAGTCGTTGCCGATCGAACGCGGTCCATTTGCCTCGGTATAGGTCCTGTAGGTGGCATACTGCGCGTCGGCGCCTATGGTGAAGATACTGTCGCCATGGTGCTTCAAGTTGAAAGTCAAATCGGTAGGGACGATCTTTTGTTGGACGCCGGAGTGATCGAGAAGGGCGAGGCTGGTTGGATAGTTATCGTCGCCCCAGCGGCGGTCGTAGTTGCGAAGGCCGGTCTTCAACTGGATATTCAGCGTGCCGTTGACCTGATTTGTATAGGCTGCATTTAAGGTGTCGTAGTTGTGCCCGTAATCCCGGTTGATCCTGCCGGTGAAACCATCGTGGGTGGTGTGCTGCACGAAAAACGAGATCTTCTGGTGATCGCCAATGAAGTAGGTGGCCTTGCCGTAGAACTTCATCTTTTTGTAAGCCGGATCGTCAATCATACCCAGCCACGAGCCGGGTGCGCCGTAGTCCGTGTAATCCGATCTCTCGTAGCTTGCGCCGAGAAAGTAATGCAGGTTCCCCTTGTGATCCTGATGGTAGAGACAGGCGGCGAATGTGCCCCACGAACCGCCGCCCAACAATACCGAGGTTTTGGGTGTCTCAATCCGCTCCTTCAAAACCAGGTTGGTGATTCCGGCCAGCGGGGCCTGGGTGCCTGCAAAATCGGCGCTGAGGTAGTTCGAATACATTACGGAGGCCGGGCCCTGATGCGTCTCGACCCGCTCGAATGCCCAGGGGTCAAGGCTCATCGTATCCACAAAGGAATCGATCGGCAGACCGTCGAGGAGGTAACTGTTGTACTTTGGCCCGAGTCCGCCGTATGAACCCCAGTTCGCATCATTGCGGGAGAGTACGGTGACAGAGATACCGGGTTGATACTGGAGCAACTCGGAGATGTTCCTGGCGCTGGTCGCCAGCGCGGCGATC
>DATIXD010000154.1:0-44218 GCA_035518875.1 Methylococcaceae bacterium
CGACGCTGGGCAGTCACCGTCGAAGGCGTTCGATAATGCCGTGACTGCGTCGGCGTTAAGCCATTGACCGATCGCCATTTATGTTCGCCTGCGCTTGCGCGGGTCTCACGTCAACCAATCAACCATCAACCACGAGGTATAGAAGGCTATGAGATACATCATGATTAAACTCATCGACAGTCTTGCCAAGTTAGGGCTCGACAAGCTGGAACGCGCACTGATCTTTGGTGCTGTGCTTGCCGCCATCCTTGCGCTGGTAACCGGCAGCATTCAAATCAGCCTGAGTTGGGTTGCTTTTCTCTTCCGTTGGTTGCATGTCATTTCTGGCGTCATGTGGATCGGTCTGCTGTGGTATTTCAATTTCGTCCAAATCCCATCGATGCCCAAGATTCCTGACGAGCAGAAACCAGCGATCGGCAAGGTGATCGCGCCGACCGCCCTGTTCTGGTTCCGCTGGGCGGCGCTGTCGACCGTCGTTACCGGTCTGATCCTGGCGACCCTGAACGGTTATATTGTTCAGGCCCTGCTTCTTGGCCTGCTGAAGGGCGGAATGGCGACTTATATCGGCGTAGGCATGTGGCTTGGCCTGATCATGGCTTATAACGTCTGGATGATCATCTGGCCCAACCAGCAGAAGGCCTTGGGAATGGTTGAGGCTACCGACGAAGAGAAAAAGGCGGCGGCGCGCACGGCCATGTTGACCAGCCGCTTCAACACGATGTTCTCGATCCCGATGCTCTACTTCATGGTCGCGGCTCAGAACCTGTCCTAGCCGACCGAGCGGTTTGAAGTCTGCGCGGACGCGGTGAGCGACCGCATTCGCGCAGACTTGACGTCCCCGTCCCGCCGAAAATGTAATTTCGGCGCCGACGTAGCCATTTCAAGCCAACCCTCGATACAGACCGACGCGTCCTAGTTCGGCGTTCCGATAAACGGGCCGACGTAGCGCCCCCTTGGGCCGAACCCGAGTCCCCGTTCAAGCACGCAGTAGACGCCGACGTGGTTTCATCCTGGAAAAGCTGTCACCCCCGGAACCCAAGGGCCCACCCACCTGTGCCGCGCGAATCGGGCGCCCCGTGGCGGAACCGCCGCCGCAGTCGTAAAGCAACTCGCGCAGGGCGATGCCACAGGCCTTTTCGATCAGCCCGGGACGCTTTATATTGCCCGCCAACTGGATCGGCAGGGTGCCGCGTGAGCGACCCATGCCGAAATCGCGGTAATACTGGCTGCCCTGATCGGGATGATGGGCATCGAAGCCAAGGAAATGACGTTGTTGATGACCGTCGGCTGGCCGAACAACCCCTCGACGGCCGGCAGCGGCGGCTCGAATCGCACCAGACCACGCTTGCCTTCGAGACTCTCCAACAGGGATGTAGCCGCGCCGCAGACATAGGCGCCGACACCCCCAGACGAACCTCCCGGTCCAGCGCCCTGCCGCTGTCGCGGATGCTCTAGCCCAGATAACCGGCCTGGTAAACCGTCATTTACGTTTATAGAACAATATCTTCTTATATAAGAGTCCATCGTGGATGGGTAGCCCGATGAATCCGACAAAGTCACACTAACGGAAAAAAGCCATGGCGGTGAGAGTCTATTACGGCCAGGAATTGGCGCGCTACGGGTTCGGCAATGGCCATCCCTTCGGTCCCGACCGCCTGGATGCCTTTGAACGAGAGTTCACCCGACGAGGGCTCGACAAGAAGGTCGAGATCGCATCACCGGTGGCCGCTACCGAGGAGCAATTGACCTTGTTCCACACCCCCGGCTACATACGACTGGTCAAGGAGCTTTCCGAAACCGGGGTAGGATATCTAGACTATGGCGACACGCCGGTATTTCCCGGCGTCTTCGAGGCGGCATGCTATGTCGTCGGATCGGTTCTGGATGCCCTCCGATTTACGCTCTCCGGCCCCAAGCACCGAAGTTTTGTCCCCATCGCCGGATTGCACCACGCGCGGCGCGATCGGGCCGGAGGATTCTGCGTCTTCAACGATATCGGCGTTGCGATCGAGACCTTGCGCAGATTCCATGGCTTGCAGCGAATTGCCTACGTCGATATCGACGCCCACCATGGTGATGGGGTCTTCTATTCATTTGTCAGCGACCCCGATCTCTTCGTGGCCGATATTCACGAAGACGGACGCTACCTTTATCCTGGGACCGGCAGGCAGGAGGAAAACGGCGAAGGTTCGGCCAAGGGCACCAAGCTGAACCTCCCCATGCCGCCGGGAGCCGACGAAAGAGCCTTCCGTCAGGCGTGGATCCAAGTTGAGGACTTTGTGCGCGCCGCGGACCCCGAGTTTATTCTCCTGCAGGCAGGGGCGGACAGCCTGGCTGGCGATCCAATCGCTGACCTCGAATTCAGTGTGGAATGCCACGCCCACGCCACACGTCGACTTTGCGCAATCGCCGACGACTTGTGCGATGGCCGTCTCGTCGGGACGGGCGGTGGCGGTTACAACCGTAGCAACCTGGCCCTCGCGTGGAATGCGGTCGTCGAAGCCATGCTGGATTGAGCAGTACTTTCTTACATCCTGCGCTAATAACAAATGACTCTGGGGGACTATCGAATGAGTGAGGTATTTGAGCTGGCGGACGATCTGGGTCCCGCCAAGGTCATTCATGTATACGAACCGTCGATTGGCCTGAGAGGCATCCTCGTGGTGGACAACGTGGCACGCGGACCTTCCATCGGCGGCTTGCGCATGGACCCTGACGTCAGCCTACAAGAATGTTTTCGCCTGGCCCGCGCCATGACCCTGAAGAATGCGGCGGCCGGCTTGCCTCATGGCGGCGGCAAATCCGTGATTTTCGGCAAGCCGGGGATGGCTGTGTCGGAAAAAGCCAAACTCATCCGCTGCTTCGCCTCCGTCCTGCGTAACGTTGGGGATTACATTTTCGGCCCGGACATGGGCACCAATGAGGAATGTATGGCCTGGGTACGAGACGAGATCGGGCGCGCGGTAGGCCTCCCACGGGCCGTGGGCGGCATCCCATTGGACGAGATCGGCGCCACCGGATGGGGCATGTATCACGCGACCAAGATCGCCCTTCGCTATGCGCAGCTGCGGCTCGCGGACTCCCGCCTCGTCATCCAGGGCTTCGGAGCCGTGGGCAAACACACCGCCCGATTCCTGTGTGACGCAGGCGCAGTGCTGGTGGGAGCGGCTGATAGCCAAGGCGCCATTTACAATCCCCACGGACTGGATGTCTCGGCACTCTTCAACCTGAAGCGGGAGGGCCGCAGCGTGTGCGAATACACTGACGGAGAAAAGCTCGACCGCGATTCGATCGTCGACATGGAATGCGACATCTGGGTGCCGGCTGCCCGCCCCGACGTTATTCACGAAGATAACTGCGGGCGTCTGAGGACAAAACTGATCATCCAAGGCGCCAATATTCCGATTACCCATGGCGCCGAAAAGTATCTGCATGAAAAGGGCATCCTGTGCATACCCGATTTCATCGCCAATGCGGGCGGAGTCATCTGCGCCGCCATGGAATATCGAGGAGAAAGTCAGTCCGCTGCCTTTTCGGCGATCCGGGACAAGGTGAGCGAGAACACCGAACAGGTCCTTGAGGCCGTGGAAAAGGAAGGTTTACTTCCCCGGAACGCTGCGATAAGGTTGGCGGAAAGGCGGGTCAGGAATGCCATGTCCTATCGGCGCTGGCCGTTGTTTTCCTCGGCACCGAATTACCTTTGACACAATGGCGCGGATCCCCGTCGGCCAAAGCTATCGGCAGAGCAACGCATTCGGCTAGACCCGTCGCAAGAGGTTCGTACCCAATGTACAGCATCCGGTTTCATGGCCGCGGAGGCCACGGCATCAAAACCGCGAGCCGAATCCTGGGAAACGCTTTTTTCCTCGCGGGCTTCGAGGTTCAGGATGCCCCGCGATACGGGGCCGAGCGGCGCGGCGCGCCGATGTCGGCTTACGTCCGTGCTTCCCACGAGCCCATTTTGGAACGCGGCGTTATTCGTCGCGCCGACCTGATCATCGTGGCAGACGACTCGCTGGTTCCCATTCCCGCAGCGGGCGTGCTCGCCGGCATCCAACCGCATACCGTACTTCTCATCAGGAGCGCACTCACCGCCGAAACCTGGCGCGAGCGACTTCACCTGAGTAATCCGACTCTGGTCTTGCCCGTTGCCGATACCATGGCCGACGGTGCCGAGCTGCCTCTTCTGGGCACCACCTGTGCCGGCGCCGCCGCAAGCCTTCTGGGCATGATCACGGCGAGAAATCTGGAAGAAGCGATTCGTACCGAGCTCGAGGAACTGGGGGAAGAGATTGTAAAAGCTAATGTCCGACGGGCCCGGGCTGCCTATGATTATTTTCAGACTGAATCAGGCATCGTGAAAGAAGGGGCAGAGGTCTCCGTGTCTCATTACGAGAAGCCGGGCTGGATCGACATGCCGTTTGACGAAGCCAGCGTTTCGGCGCCGGTGATCTACGGATCGCTGACTAGCGTAGAGGTCAAGACCGGGCTTTGGCGGACCTTGCGCCCCGTGATCGATTGCGAACGCTGCCATCGATGCGTCTGGGTTTGTGGAAGCTTCTGTCCGGACAGCGCGATCGTCGTGAATCGCGAAGGTTATCCCGAAATCGATTATGACCACTGCAAAGGCTGCATGATTTGTCTCGCCCAGTGCCCGTCTCATGCCATCACCGCGGTTCCCGAGATGGCAGGGCAAAGTGCCGACACGGCAAAGGCCAAGGCATGACCAGGCGCTTGCTCACCGGGAATGGAGCGGCGGCCTGGGGCGCGCGCCTGGCCGGAATCGACTACGTGCCGGCGTTTCCGATTACGCCACAGACGGAGATCATCGAAACCTTGGCTGCCTGGTTCGACGGGAACGAAATTGCCGGAAGACTGGTGATGCTGGAATCGGAGCACTCGATGATCACCGCGGCCGCTGCAGCCGCCGCCACCGGCGTCCGGGTATTTACCGCAACCTCCAGCCAGGGTCTTCTGTACGGAGCGGAGATGATCTACACCGTCGCGGGCTGGCGCGCGCCGTTCGTCATGGTCAACGTTTCGCGGGGCCTCGCCTCGCCGATTACGCTGGAGCCGGATCACAACGACATCCTGGCGGTGCGCGACAGCGGCTTCCTGCAAATTCACTGTGCCACCTGTCAGGAAGTCTTGGACCACATCCTGCTCGCTTACCGACTGGCGGAACACAAGGAGGTTCGACTCCCGGTGATCGTCAATCAGGACGGTTTCTACCTGTCCTTCACCCGCGAACCGGTGGATATTCCCGATCGGAATGCCGCTGCGAGTTTTGTCGGGCCGTTCGACCCTGAAACCCTCTGTTTCCGCAACAGTCGGCCCGAAAGCCAGGCCGTTGTGGTGCTGGGCGGGTCGCCCTATTCGTATTTTCGCTACGAGAGTCACATGGCCGCCCTGCGGGCGCTCAATGTCTACGAACAGATCGCCTCCGAATTCGCCGACCATTTTGGACGTCGTTACCAAGCATTGGAGGCCTACCAGCTCGAGGATGCGGAGTTCGCGTTCGTCATGCTGGGCTGCTTCGCCACCAAGGCCAAGGCTGCAGTGAACGGACTGCGTGCGGCAGGCTATCGCATCGGCCTGTTGCGGCCCCGGCTGTTCAGGCCCTTCCCCGTCGAGGCCATCAGGCGGGCCTTGGCGGGGAAACGGGCGGTGGCGGTCATCGATCAGAATCTGTCCATGGGAAAAGGCGGCATCTTACACACGGAAACGGCATCCGCCCTTTACGGCCAAAGCGACGCACCGCCCATTCTGGCCAGCTTTGTCGGGGGACTCGGCGGAAGGGATATCGCCGCCGAGGAGTTTTTCGAAATCGCCAAGCTATTGGGTGAGGCAGCGGATCGGCAGGAAACGCCACCGCCACGACTGCTGTTTACCGACACCGAACTTCGCGAGGTGAGAAAGCTGCAGTTGATCGCCCATGTGGAGCAAACCTCGGGGAGTGGGATCCTATGAGCACTGTCTACGAGCGAATGAAAGATCTGCCCTCGACCCATCTGCTGGGCACAGGCACCCCGATGTGTGCCGGCTGCGGCGGTCTCGAAGCCTTGCATGAAATCTACGATGTCTTGGGCGGCAAAACGGTCTTCGTCAATGCCGCGGGCTGCATGACCCTGTTATCGGTCTACCCCTTCACACCTTTTCGGGGCTCCTGGTTGTATACGTCCATGGCTTCTGCGCCGGCCGGGGCTCAGGGCGTGAGGGATGCCCTGGACATCCTATTGGAACAAGGACGAATCGGTGTCGAGGAAAACCTCGAAGCCATCGTCCTGAGCGGGGACGGAGCAGCGTACGGCATGGGCCTGTCGGCGACCTCGGGCGCCATCGAACGCAACCTCAACTTCATTTATCTGTGCTACGACAACGAAGGTTACGGCAATACCGGACAGCAGTATTCAGGGGCCACGCCGCATGGGGCCCAGACGGCAACCAGCCGGGGATTTGCGGGTTATGCCGGCTACAAGAAGGACCTGTTTTCCATTTGGGCCGCACACAAACCTGCCTATGTCGCCACGGTCATCGGCGCAGAGCCACTCGATTTGGCCCGCAAGATCGAAACCGCCAAGAACCTGCGGGGACCTCGCCTCATCCTCGCCCTCGCGCCCTGCCCAACCGGCTGGGGCTTCGACCCGAGCCAGACGGTCGAGATAGGACGACTCGCGGTGCACACGGGCCTCTGGCCGCTCAAGGAATACCTGGACGGGAAAGTCGCCCATACCAAAGTTCCCTCGAAGCGTGAACCAGTCGAGGAGTACCTGAAACGGCAGGGGCGCTTCTCACACCTTTTCGTTCCGGAGCGAAAGGAAGACGTGCTGGCGGACATCCAGGCTCGGGTCGACGCATACTGGCAAGCGGTCGAAACCCGGGCGTGAGCCCTATGGCGCTAAGCTATTTTCACCGGGGCAGTGAGGAACCTTTACTCGGTCGGACGATTCCTGCACATTTAATGGCCGTGGCGAAACAGTTTCCATCGAAAGAAGCTGTCATTTGTGTGCCCCAACAAAGGCGTCTGACTTATGCCGAGCTGATGACGGCAGCGGATCGGCTCACCCGCGGGCTGCTGGGAATCGGCTTCTCCAAGGGCGATCGAATCGGTATCTGGTCGACGAATAACCTCGAATGGCTGCTTCTGCAGCTGGCCACGGCGCGCATCGGCACCATCCTTGTCAACATCAATCCGGCCTACCGGCTCCGCGAGTTGGCACACGCACTCCAGCGTTCCGAAGTCCAAGGACTCTTCACCATTCCCTCGTTCCGCACCAGCGACTATGTCGGCATGTTGACGGAACTGATCCCGGAGCTACGCGAACATACTGCAACCGAATTCAGGTCGGAGCGTTTCCCTTTTCTCCGTCGGGTCGTCCTTTACGACCCAATCAGGCCTGATGGGACGGTCCGACCTTGTCCGGGCTTCATGGTCTGGCCAGAGGTCATCGCGGCAGGGAACGACATCTCCGCAGCGCGACTGGATCCCTTCACCGCCTCCCTGGACATTGACGACCCGATCAACATCCAGTACACCTCGGGAACGACCGGCCTCCCGAAAGCGGTGATTCTGAGCCACCATAACATCCTCAACAATGCCTATTTTTCGGCCCGCGCGATGCACTTCGGCGCCGGTGACAAACTGTGCATCTCCGTGCCTTTTTACCACTGTTTTGGCATGGTCCTCGCCAATCTGCTCTGCCTGTCCGTGGGGGCGTGTGCAGTGATCGCCTGCGAGCACTTCGATGCGCTCGAGGTGTTACAGACGGTGGAAGCGGAACGCTGCACCGCACTCCACGGCGTACCCACCATGTTCATCGCCGAACTCGAACACCCGCAATTTCACGAGTTTGATCTATCGAGCCTTCGCACCGGTATCATGGCCGGCGCACCCTGCCCTCCCGCGCTGATGAAGCGGGTCATGGAGGACATGCATTGCCCTGAGATACTGATCGGCTACGGCGAGACCGAAGCCTCCCCTCTCACGCATCTCACGACACGCGACGACAGCAGGGAACGGCGGACCGAGACCGTCGGCCGGAATCTTCCGCACCAGGAAGTAAAAATCGTCGACGTGGGGACGGGCCGCACCCTGCCCCAGGGAGAGGTGGGTGAAATCTGCTTTCGCGGCTATCACATCATGAAAGGCTATTACGGCGATTCCGAAGCGACCGAGCACGCCGTCGACAAAAACGGCTGGCTGCACTCAGGCGACCTGGGTGCCATGGATGCCGACGGATACGTGCGAATCACCGGCCGCCTCAAAGAAATGATCATTCGGGGCGGGGAGAACATCTATCCCCGCGAAATCGAGGACTTCATCTTCACCCACCCCAAAGTGGCCGAAGTCTCTGTGATCGGGGTGCCTGACGACTTTTTCGGAGAAGAGGTCATGGCGTGGGTGCAACTGCATACCGGTCAGACCGCCACCGAAGATGAAATCCGCGACTACTGCAAGGAGAACATCGCGCACTACAAGATTCCGCGTTACGTCTGGTTCGTCGAGGAATTTCCCATGACCGTGACAGGCAAGGTACAAAAGTATCGGATGCGGGCGATCGCCACCGAAAAGCTTCGAAAAGGCCCTGCGGATGAATGATAACGCACCCCTTTTTTCGCCCCGGGCTGGTGAATGGCGTTAGGTCAATCGATGCGATGTTAACGAAACTCTGAACAAGTCCATCCAGAACTCGTCACAAGCCGTCACGGGAAAATGCAGTCTGGGTGACTCCAAAACATCAATCGCTTGGAGCGATCGATTATGGCGGTGTATCCCTGCACCGCGAAACCTCTGACTTGATCAAAGCCTCCTTAAGGTTCACAGATCGATCGGCGTACGCTCGATTCCTCCCCGCACCTTATTGAAGGTTTCCTCGAATTGCTCAAGTACGATGGACATACCATCCGAGACCGCTTCCCTGACCATCAGGCCAAGGGCGCGATATTGGGTTTCCGTTATGCTTTCCCTCAGCTCCGGCCCCAAGCTCTGCTTGAAAGCGACGATAACTTTCTCGGCTAATTCTCTCGGTGTGCTTGTCATAAGCGGTCGTTTCCTATCTTAATTTTTTTGCCTCCAGGGACCTGAAGGCGAGCGGGATTCTTTATCGGAAGAATGCCAACATTGGGCTGAAGACGGTTGACATCGAAATGGTACGCATCGCCGTCTAATCGCGCAATGGAAAATGACTCACTTCGCGGCGCAGGTGTTTTCCGTTTTGGAAAGACGGGAGATTCCGGGCAATCGGAGCGACCACACAAGGCGCGTGAAACTTAGCACGAGCCTGGTGATTGGTCCGGGAATGAAAAAACTCAAGTATGCGGGAGACGCCGACGGGGTTTCATCCTGGCAAAGCGGTGATTTCACGGTCGACTCCTGGTGGAAAAGCGTCTCCTTTGGGGTAAAGACAGCGCCTATTCGGTTGTCGTGGGCCGGACGAACGGCCGCCCTATAGGCTGGGTTGGTGAATCAATCTTTGCGGGTTGGCGTAAACCACATGACTGTCATCGCGCGCGAAACCCACCAGGGTCAGTCCGGTTTCATCGGCGAGACGGATGGCCAGACCCGTCGGGGCCGAAATCGCAGCGATGAAACTGATGCCGGCGGCCGCGCATTTCTGCACCATCTCGTAACTGGCACGACTGGTGACAAGTACGAAGCCTTCGTTTATATCGGCCCGCATTTTCGCCAATGCACCGATGAGTTTGTCCAAGGCGTTGTGGCGGCCCACGTCCTCGCGGATTGAGGCGATGCCCTTTCCCGGAACCACCCAGGCGGCAGCATGCACCGCGCCGGTCAATTGGTTCAGAGTCTGATGCGTGCGCAACGCCTTCAGGGCTTCGCACAACTCGTCCGCTGCCACGGTCACGCCCTTGGCGACCGGCGCGGGGTGACGCACGGCCTGACGCAGAGTGGCCGTACCGCATAACCCGCAGCCCGTGCGTCCGGTCAGATTACGCTCCCTGCCGGACAGGCCGGCGAACCGTTCACCCGGAATCTGCATCCGCACCTCGATACCCTCGGCGCGATCGAAGACGCGGACCGAATGAAGTTCGCTCGGATGCTGCAGGATACCTTCAGTCAGACTGAATCCCAATGCGAAGTCTTCCAGATCCAAGGGGGTCGCCAGCATGACCACATGAGACTGGCCGTTGTAGACGAGCGAAACCGGAACCTCCTCCGCGACATAATCCTGCAGGCGACTGAATTTTCCATCTCGCCAGCATTCGACCTGATTCTCGCGGTAACTGTGACCGAGGTAGCCCGCTACGCTCGCCATGACCAACCTCTGGGCGCGCTCCCCTCAGCCCGCATCGCTGGCACCGGAAGGACCCATCCAGCGATCATCCGCTAAGATCGCCTGACTGCCTCCGCACAGGCTGTCACGGTTCAAACGGATCGCCTCGAGAACGATGTCGTTCAAACCCAGCCCGTTCTCTTCCTCAACGTAGGCCACTATCTGCCTTCGCATGCGCGGATCCCAGAATTTCTTCAAGTGATTGGCGATATCGTTCGCGGCCTCCCCGCGTTCGGCTTCTGCTTCGAAAAAAGTGCCGATTTGATTGGCCATGGTCACCAGATGCTCGACGTTCATTCTGCTGTTGCCTTATTCCTTAAACATTTGCGGCGGGTTAGTCCGTAGTGGAACGAAGGCCCAACCCGCCCTATCACTGGCTTTATCACGCATCCGCTACGGTCCGCTGCTCCAGCAGGTCCAACTGCCGCTCGCTGAAAGCCCGATACTGCTGTTGCCACTGAGAAGGCTGCGACACCGGCATTACCTGCACAGCAGTGACCTTGTATTCCGGGCAGTTGGTGGCCCAGTCGGAGTTGTCGGTGGTAATCACGTTGGCGCCGGATTCCGGGAAGTGGAAGGTCGTGTATACCACACCCGGCTGCATCCGTTCGGTAATTAATGCACGCAGCACGGTCTCGCCGGCGCGGCTGCGTATGCCTACCCAGTCGCCATCGCGGATACCCCGGTCTTCCGCATCGTGGGGGTGAATCTCTAGACGATCTTCCTGATGCCAAGCGACATTCTGGGTGCGCCGCGTCTGCGCGCCCACGTTGTAGTGCGACAGGATGCGCCCGGTGGTGAGAATCAACGGATACTTCGACGAAGTCCGCTCAGTCGTCGGGACATATTCGGTGACGGCGAATTTACCCTTGCCGCGCACGAATTCCTCGATGTGCATGACCGGCGTCCCCTCCGGCGCCTGCGCATTGCATGGCCACTGGATGCTGCCCAGTTGGTCGAGCTTCGCATAGCTCACCCCGGCAAAGCTCGGCGTCAGCCGGGCTATTTCGTCCATGATTTGGGAAGGGTGATCATATTGCATGGGATAACCCAATGCATTGGACAACATCACCGTGATTTCCCAATCCTCCTTGCCTCCCAAAGGCGGCATCACCTTGCGCACCGGCGAGATTCGGCGCTCGGCGTTGGTGAAGGTGCCGTTTTTCTCGAGGAAAGAGGAGCCCGGCAGGAACACGTGGGCGAACTTGGCCGTCTCGTTCAGGAACAGGTCCTGCACCACCACACATTCCATCGCCCGCAAGGCGGCATGGACATGCTGGGTGTCCGGGTCGGATTGGGCGATGTCCTCGCCTTCCAGATAGAGGCCCTTGAAGCTGCCATCCAGGGCGGCGGCAAACATGTTAGGGATGCGTAGACCCGGTTCCGGCTGCAGCTGGACACCCCAAACCGATTCGACGAGGGCGCGCGCCACCGGATCAGAAACGTGACGATAGCCGGGAAGCTCATGCGGAAAAGAGCCCATGTCGCAGGAGCCCTGCACGTTATTCTGGCCCCGCAACGGGTTCACGCCCACGCCTTCGCGGCCGATGTTGGCGGTCGCCATCGCCAGGTTGGCAATGCCCATCACCATGGTCGAGCCTTGGCTGTGTTCGGTGACGCCCAGACCGTAATAGATCGCCGCGTTGCCGCCGGTGGCATAGAGCCTCGCGGCGCCCCGAACCAGCTCCGCGGCCACGCCGGTAACGGCTGCCATCGCCTCCGGCGAGTTGCGCTCCTGGGCAACGAAGGCTTTCCATTTGGCATATTCTCGGGTATCGCAGCGCGCCTCCACGAAATCTTCGTTTACCAAGCCTTCGGTGACGATGACGTGGGCTAAAGCATTGATCAGGGCCACGTTGGTGCCGGGACGGAGTTTCAGATGGTAATCGGCCTGTACGTGGGGCGAGCGAACCAGATCGATGTTGCGCGGATCGGCCACGATCAGCTTCGCGCCCTGGCGCAGGCGGCGTTTCATTTGCGAGCCGAACACCGGATGCCCATCGGTCGGGTTGGCGCCGATCACCATGATCACATCGGCCTTCATCACCGAATCGAAGGTCTGCGTGCCGGCGGATTCTCCCAGGGTCACTTTCAAGCCATAGCCGGTGGGCGAATGGCAAACGCGGGCGCATGTATCCACGTTGTTATTACCGAAACCCGCGCGCACCAGCTTCTGCACGAGATAAGTCTCCTCATTGGTGCAGCGCGAGGAGGTGATGCCGCCGACCGAATCGCGGCCGTATTTGCCCTGGATCTCCTTGAAGCGCCGGGCGGCGTAATCTACAGCCTCTTCCCAACTGACTTCCCGCCATGGATCGCCGATATTGTCGCGGATCATGGGCTTGGTGATGCGATCGGGGTGAGTCGCATAACCGAAGGCGAAGCGGCCCTTCACGCAGGAATGGCCGTGGTTGGCCTGCCCGTTCTTGTCGGGCACCATGCGCACCACTTCGGAACCTTTCATTTCTGCCTTGAACGAGCAACCCACACCGCAATAGGCGCAGGTAGTAACGATGCTGTGGTCGGGCTGGCCTTTCTCGACGATGCCTTTCTCAATCAGCGTCGCTGTCGGGCAAGCCTGCACGCAGGCACCGCAGGAGACGCACTCCGAATCCATGAAGGATTGGTGCTGGCTGGGCGATACCACCGAATCGAAACCTCGGCCATCGATGGTCAGGGCATAAGTCCCCTGGGTTTCCTCGCAGGCGCGCACGCAACGGGAGCAGACGATGCACTTGCTGGGGTCGAAGGCGAAATAGGGGTTGCTCAGATCCTTTTCTGACTTGAGGTGATTCTTGCCCTCATAGCCATAGCGCACCTCGCGCAGGCCGACCGTTCCGGCCATGTCCTGCAGCTCGCAGTTGCCGTTGGCGGAGCAGGTCAAGCAATCCAGCGGATGATCGGAAATGTACAGCTCCATCACGCCGCGGCGAATCTGCGCCAGCTTGTCGTTCTGGGTTTGCACCTTCATGCCTTCATAGACCGGCGTGGTACAGGAAGCCGGATAGCCGCGCCCGCCTTCGACCTGAACCACGCAGAGGCGACAGGAACCGAATGGTTCCAAACTGTCGGTCGCGCACAGCTTCGGAATTTCGATGCCGATACTGGAAGCGGCGCGCATCACCGACGTGCCTTCTGGCACCCTGACTTGAAAGCCGTCGATTTCCAGCGTGATCTGGTTATCCGAAGCGCTGGCGGGCGTGCCGAAATCTTTGTCGCGTGGTAAGGACATGGAGTGGACCTCTCATATGTTGAGGTAGGGCGGGCTACGTTTCGCCAACCCACCCTACATTTTCTATGCGGCTGCCTGCTTGTTGCCGCCGTCGCCGAAATCTTCCGGAAAATGATTCAAGGCACTGAGCACCGGATACGGCGTCATCCCGCCCAATGCGCATAAGGAACTGTTCAGCAGGGTGTCGCTAAGATCACGCAGCAGTGCAATGTTACTGGCGCGATCCTGATTGTCGATGATCTTGTCGATCACCTCCACACCGCGCGTAGAACCGATACGGCAGGGCGTGCACTTGCCGCAGGATTCGATCGCGCAGAACTCCATCGCGTAGCGGGCCATCCTGGCCATATCGACGGTATCGTCGAACACGACCACGCCGCCATGGCCCAGGACCGCCCAGATCGCGGCGAAGGCCTCGTAATCCAGCGGCGTATCGAATTGAGATTCGGGCAGGTAGGAACCCAAAGGTCCGCCCACCTGCACCGCACGGATCGGACGACCCGAGGCGGAACCACCGCCGTAGTCGTAAAGCAACTCACGCAGCGTGATGCCGAAGGCCTTTTCGACCAAGCCGGGACGCTTAACGTTGCCGGCTAACTGGATCGGCAAGGTCCCCCTTGAACGTCCCATGCCAAAATCGCGGTAATACTCGCCGCCCTTGTCCAGGATGATCGGCACGGATGCCAAGGAAATCACGTTGTTGATGACGGTCGGCTGTCCGAACAACCCCTTAATGGCCGGCAACGGCGGCTTGAACCGCACCAGACCGCGCTTGCCTTCCAGACTCTCCAGCAGTGATGTTTCCTCACCGCAAACATAGGCGCCCGCGCCCAAGCGGACCTCCAAATCGAACGCCTTGCCACTGCCGCAGATGCTCTGGCCCAGATAGCCGGCCTGGTAAGCGGCGGCGATGGCTGCGTTCAAATGCTTGTGGGCCTGTGGATATTCGACACGTAGGTAGATATAGCCATGCGTTGCGCCGACGGCGAGGCCGGCGATGGTCATCCCTTCGATCAGCACGAACGGATCGCCTTCCATGATCATGCGGTCGGAAAAGGTGCCGGAGTCGCCCTCATCCGCGTTGCAGACAATGTATTTCTGATCCGATTGGGCATTGAGCACCGTGTTCCATTTGATGCCGGTGGGAAAAGCGGCACCGCCACGCCCGCGTAACCCCGAATCGGTCACTGCTTTGACGATGTCCACCCGAGCCATGTTCAGAGCGTTCTTCAGACCACGATAACCCTCATGGGCCAGATAGTCCTCCAGGCTGAGCGGATCGGTGATACCGACGCGGGCATTGGTGAGGCGTTCCTGGTTTTTTAGATAGGGGATTTCTTCGGTCGGACCTTGGCAAAGCGGATGCTTGCCGCCCTGCAGAAATCCGGCCTCGAACAGCGCCGGGACATCCTTGGCCTGAACCGGCCCGTAAGCGATACGGCCCTTCGGCGTCGCTACCTCGACCATTGGCTCCAGCCAGAACAGGCCGCGCGAACCGTTACGCACCAGCTTGATGTCGACATGACGATTTTTCGCCTCGGCAGCAATCGCCCTAGCGACCCGTTCAGCCCCCAGGGACAGTGCGCTGGAATCGCAGGGAACGTAAACCGTAGTGCTCATGCCTGGCTCCTCGCCTCGCTCAGAATTTCGTCGAACCCTTCCGGCGTCACCCGGCCGTACACCTCGCCGTCGATCATCAGTGCCGGCGAGCAGGCGCAGTTGCCTAGGCAGTAAACTGGCTCCAAACTGAAAGCCCCATCGTCCGTGGTCTCGTGATAATCGATACCCAGCCGGACTTTGGCGTGCGCCTCAAGCCCGGCGCCATTCATCGACTGACACGACTCCGCCCGACACAGATGAATGGTGTGTCTGCCTGGCGGCGTTTCGCGGAAATAGTGGTAGAAGGTGATGACCCCATGCACTTCGGCGCGGGAAAGGTTCAACTCCCTGGCAATCAGAGGAACGCTGTCCTTAGGAATGTAGCCCAGCGCGTCCTGGATCCCGTGCAGAATCGGCAACAAAGCGCCCGGTTTGCTCTTCAAGCTATCGATCACGGCGGCGACCCTGTTCTGGTCCCACCTCAGCTGACTCATCGCACTCTCGTTTGTCATATGCCCGGTCCAAAACTACCACGATTCGGCTGCACCAATTTTCCTGCGCGGCAACAAATGGTAATAAGAAAAGTTTGCATGAATTTGCAATATGAAATTATAAATCACCAGTTTTAGCAATATTTTTATTACATCAACGCTGCACCGCCTAATAGGACCCCGCGGCAACGACAACTCGGTTTTCCATTGCACTGAACATAAGGGAGTTTTTTCGCACGCCGTCGCCAAGAACGACGATATTTCCAAAGACACCATGAAAGTGGCAGGGTTTGCATAAGTTTCACGCAAACCCTGCCATAAATAGAGTTGGAAGCGGCCCAACTGGGGCCATCTGCAACCAGACGCGAAGCTGGATTCCTTATGCGACCTGAGAAACCGTCCTTTACGCAGCGGGAGGGGGCAACGTGCTTCGCACTATCACGGCGACCGGTCCCCCCGAACATTTTTGTTTGATTGAAAGAGGTGAACGACTCCTGAAATCGGGAGTCGGAGTCAATCGCAAGGCCTGAGCTTGGGCGCTTGCGGTTCGGATCGCTCCGAGGCCGAGGTACCGACGAGAACATCCAATTCGGCTTGTTCGCCTTGCCAGGGGATTTTGATCCAGGAAGCCTTGGCGCGGGTCGTGCGCGGCTTCACTTCCACCTCGATGTTCTGCTCCCTGAATTTGCTTTGCAGGCCTTCGGCCCGCTGTCTGGTCTTGTAAATCCCCAGGGAGATCGCGCCCTGCATTTCGCCCTTATCGAACAGCCAGAGATCGTGGATGCCCTTGTCCATCAGCATCCTACGGTTGGCCCTCGCGACATCGAGGTTTTCCGCCTTGGGATACAACACCCAATAGCCGTCCTCCACGTCGCCGTACCTCGTCACCACCTGCGCCTGCTCGAGCCGGGGGTTCAATCCGTCCAGCGCCTTGCGGGCGAGCGATTCCGAATGATACGGCCCCAGCACGAAACAGTCCGGACGGGAAGGCTTTGGGGCCGCTTCGGCCTGGGTCTGCTCTGCTGCGGCCTGGCTATCGTTGACCGCCTGCGATGTCAGACTCTCCTGCGGCTTGGGCTGTTCCGTGGGCTGCTGGGGAATCTCTTCCACCTTGGGCGCCGCTTCGGGTTCCGGCGCCTTTTTCGGAATCTTCGGTAATTCCTTGATCAGCGCGATCCGCTCGGACTCCGCGGGCAGACTGAGCTCGTAGCGGACGACGTCCGATCGCTCGCGGCCCACTCCGGTGTACCAGAGGTAGACTACGATATTGCAGAGGATCAGCAGGTAGAAGACATATTTCATCGGGTATTCTCCGAAATGATGAGGAGCCCTTGCAGAACCAGATCCGGGACCAGCGCATAAGGCAAAGAAAGCTCGCCGGCGAGCGTTTCCGCGTCACCCCCGGTCAACGCCAGGCGGGGTACGCATCCCAGCAGCGTTCCCGTCTCGTGCAGTGTCCGTTCGATCAGGCCGACGGCGGCGTGGCGCGCCCCGCTGAGCATGGCGGCGGAGGTATCGCGCGCCAACAGCCCCTGATAGGAGCCGTCGGCCAAAGGTAAACCCTGAGTGCGGCGGCTCAATGCCTCGGTCATGAGGGTAAGGCCCGGCGCGATCAGTCCACCCAGGTGACGTCCATTGGCATCAAGCACATCCAGGGTTATCGCCGTACCGCAGTCGGCGACGCAGACGGGTAATGGCTGAGATTTGCGTAGCGCTACCAGGCAAACCCAACGATCCACCCCCAACTTTTCGGGGTTTTCGTAAGCGTTAACGACACCATAAGCTTCAGCCTCAGGCTGCACGAATATCAGCTTGAGCTGCCAGCGCCGCGCTACCCATTTCCGGACGCACAGGCCGATTTCGGGGCCGGCGACATTGGAAGCGACGACCGACAAGGGTGCAGGCAATGCACCCCACAGTCGGTCGAGCTCATCCGTCAGCACCGCCAGGTTTGAGGCAACCGGCGGGCCGCTAGTCACCTGCCCGCTCTTGCCCAGCCCCCACTTGATCCGGCTGTTGCCGATATCGACCAACAGTGCGGCGCGCTTAGAGAACATCCGCACGAAGCCTCACATCGCCGGAGGCGAACTGCCGCCGCTCCCCATCCTCGCAGTCCAGCAGAAGCAGGCCGGCATCGTTCACCCCGGCGACTCGCCCCCTGATCCTGCGCTCCCCCTGATGCAGCGTCACCGGCTCTCCATCCAGGCAATGATAGGAACGCCATTCGTCCAGGAAAGCCCTCAAACCGACTTGGCCATAGTCACTCAACATCGGCAGGAGTTCATTCAGAACCAGGGCGATCAAGCGATTGCGGGAAGGTAGCACACCCCCTGTGATTTGAGTCAGGTCGGTCCAGGCCTGATCGATGGCCTGCCCCCCTCCGGGAGAAATGTATAGGTTAAGGCCGATACCAATCACGACGGCGTGGCGTCCATGCGCCTCCCCGGAGACTTCCAGCAGGATGCCGCCCAGCTTGCGCCCGCACCACAGGATGTCGTTGGGCCATTTGAGCCCGATGCCGGCGACACCGGCCTGCCCCAGCGCCCGAACGACTGCGACGCCGACTGCGAGGCTCAAACCGGAGATGACAGCGTGATCGTCGAAATGCCACGACACCGACAAACAGATATTGCCACCGAAAGGGGACAGCCAGATGCGTCCAACACGCCCCCGTCCCGCGCTTTGAAACTCGGCGAGACACACGGCGCCGCCGGCGCCCGCCTGCCTGGTCAAATGGCTATTGGTCGAATCGAGTTCGTCATGAATTTCAAGACGGGACGCCAGTGCCTGCGCAGGTTCCGAAAGGAATGAGACAATGCTTTCTTCGCTTAGGAGTTCGAGCGTTTGGCTCAGCCGGTAGCCCTTACCCGTTACTGCGCTCAATTCGAGCCCCAGCGCTTCCAGTTCGTGGATCAGATGCCAGATCGCCGTGCGGCTCACACCGAGGGTTCGCGCCAACTCCGCGCCCGAGTGGAAGTGGCCGTCGCTGAGAAGACCCAACAGCGCTTTCTTGGAACGTGGAAACTGCATCGACAATTGGAGACGGGCGAACGGGGATCGTTAGCGGCGGGCGGCGCGCAATTCAGGATGGATCCTGCTTCTTGTCGCGCAGTTGCTGCAATTGCTTCTTGACGATATGGCGGATCAGCAGCTCCCGGTCTCGCTCTCTGAGACCGATGAAATCGACGGCGACATGGAAAGGCGGCAAAACCTCGTCCCTGTTTTGCTTGCAGTACACCACACGGCCAAAAGCGATGATACCGACCAGGGCCGGCGGCAGGATCATCTTTAACTCCAACACGTCGCCGACATTGAAGCCCGTGTCCACGTCGAATGCGAGTCCCGAAGCACTCAGACTGACGTGGCTGGTCCGCTGGCTGGCCATATCGGTTTCGCTGGAAAGCAGGGCACGGGCGACGAGATCGATCTTCTGCTCCAATATCTTCAGAAAATCGGCCACCGCCGGATGATCCCGCTCAATTCTTCGTAAATGCGAGCGCGACTCTACCGTCAACAGATCGAGCCTGGATGACAGCGAAAAGGAATCCAGGGCATGTTCCTGAAAGGTTTCGCCTTGCGGTACCTGATCCGCCGCGACTTCGCGGGGAAACAGGATGATATCGTCGTCGATGCGGAAATAGCGCCGACGCTCATTGATCTTGTCCGTCAAAGACACGTTGGCCTCCTCGCCGAGGGGAAAACCTGACTTATCATCGAACATCTAGCGAGTTTTATCCAGTTCGCGCAGACGGCCCAGCTTTTCCGCGATCTTGATTTCCAATCCCCGGGGCGCGGGTCGGTAATATTCCCGTCGGCCCATGCCTTCCGGGAAATAGTTTTCGCCGGCGGCATAGGCGTCGGGCTCGTCATGGGCGTAACGATATTGCTTGCCGCAATTCAGGTTATGCATCAGTTTGGTCGGCGCGTTGCGAAGATGCAGCGGAACTTCCAGGCTTCCGCTGCCGGCCGCGTCCTGCCGCGCGGCATTATAGGCCAGATAGACCGCATTGCTCTTGGGTGCGCAGGCCAGATAGACGACGGCCTGAGCCAGCGCGAGCTCGCCTTCCGGACTACCCAGACGCTCCTGGGCGTCCCAGGCGTTCAGGGCCAGTTGCAGGCCGCGCGGATCGGCGTTGCCGATATCCTCCGACGCGATACGGACGATCCGCCGGGCCAGATAAATCGGATCGCACCCGCCATCCAGCATCCGGCACAGCCAGTAAAGCGCCGCATCGGGATCGCTACCCCGAACCGACTTGTGGAGAGCGGAAATCTGATTGTAGAAATCCTCTCCCTGCTTGTCGAAGCGCCTGATGCCGCCCCCTGCAAGCACCTGGCGGGCAATATCCTCGCTGATTGTCCGTGACTCGCCCTGAATAAGATCGACGGTAATTTCCAGAAGATTGAGCAGTTTGCGGGCATCGCCGTCAGCCGCGGCGGCGTACCAGCGCCGAAGTTCCGGTGGAATTACGATGGCGAGTTGACCGAGCCCCCGCATGTGGTCATTCAGCGCGCGTTCGATCACCTGCAGCAGATCGTCCTCGCCCAAGCTCTTGAGCACATAAACCCGCGCCCGCGACAGCAAGGCGTTGTTCAACTCGAACGAGGGGTTTTCGGTGGTGGCGCCAACAAAATAAACGGTGCCATCTTCCACATGAGGCAAGAACGCATCCTGCTGCGATTTGTTAAAACGATGCACCTCGTCCACGAACAGGACAGTACGGCGGTTCTGCCCGGCCAGGATTTTCTTCGCCTCTGCCACCGCTTCGCGGATTTCCTTGACGCCCGAAAGCACTGCCGAGAGCGGAAGAAAACGGGCATTGGCATGATTGGCGATCAGGCGCGCCAGCGTGGTCTTACCGGTGCCCGGCGGCCCCCAGAAAATCATGGAATGCAGCCGGCCGGCCTTGATCGCCTCATACAAGGGTTTGCCCGGTGCGATCAGATGGGTCTGGCCGACGTACTCATCCAGACTTTGCGGCCGTAGGCGGTCGGCCAGCGGTTGGTGCGATTCGGGGAACACGTTAAGGCTATTTCTCTTCGAACACGTCCACCCCGGTCGGCGGTTTGAACTCGAATAGCGAACTCTCCAGCCGCGCACCGGTTTTCACGTTGGAGAAGTAAATGCGTGTCAATTGGCCGAAATTGTCATTCAACTCCATGCCAGCGAGATTTTCACCGTCCAGTCCGATCAGCACGTATTTGAAGCCGCTGTCTTCCTCTTTCGGCAGGAGCTTAATCCAGTAAAGGCCCTCATCCGTGCCTTGGCTTTCGATGGTGAAATTATTCTCCAACGCCACTTCGCCGCTGAGCAACAAGGCGGGTGTCGAACCGATCGCCTGATTCAGGCGTTTAGCGGTCACCTGTTCCAGGTCCAGATCATAAAACCAAACCTTGCCGCCATTGGAAACAATTTCCTGATGGTAGGGTTTCTGGTAATCCCAGCGAAATTTGCCCGGCCTTTGCAGATAAAACACGCCGCTGGTCTTTTGGCCTGGAATGCCCTTTTCATCGACCATTACCTGGTTGAAGTCGGCCGTAAGACTGCTCGCTTTGGCCAGAAAGGCGCGCAGGCGCTGGATGGAAGTCTCGTCTGCCGGCACCTGCCCGGCCGCGGCCAGCAGCAAGAAAAACCACATCAATCGATGTTTGGACATCAAATCTTCTCGTCAGGGTTAGATGCGTTTCGCCAAGGATTCCGCCAGCCCGATATAAGCGCGTGGAGTGAGCTCGAGCAAGCGTTTTTTCGCCTCCGCCGGAATTGCCAAGCTTTCGACGAACGCCCGCAGAACGTCCGGTTCGATCCGCTGGCCGCGCGTCAGTTCCTTCAGCTTCTCATAGGGCTTTTCGATTCCGTATCGCCGCATCACGGTCTGAATCGGCTCCGCCAACACCTCCCAATTGGCGTCGAGGTCTGCTTCTAGCACCTCCGGATTCAGTTGCAGCTTGGATAGGCCCTTCAGGGTCGATTGCAGGGCGATGCTGGTATGGGCAATGCCGACGCCGATATTCCTCAGCACGGTGGAATCGGTCAAATCGCGCTGCCAGCGCGAAATCGGCAGCTTTTCCGCAAGATGCCCGAACAGAGCGTTAGCCAGCCCCAGATTGCCCTCGGCGTTTTCGAAGTCGATCGGATTCACTTTGTGCGGCATGGTGGAAGATCCCACCTCCCCCGCCACGGTCTTCTGCCGGAAATAACCCAGCGAGATGTAAGCCCAGACATCGCGATTGAAATCGATCAGCACGGTGTTGAAACGCGCCAGCGCGTGGAAAAACTCGGCCAGATAATCGTGCGGCTCAATCTGAATGGTGTAAGGATTGAAGGTCAGCCCGAGCGATTCGACGAAGCCCCTGGTCAAACGTTCCCAGTCGACTTCCGGATAAGCAACCACATGCGCATTATAATTGCCCACCGCGCCGTTGATCTTCCCCAAGAGCTCCACCGCCCCAAGTTGGCTACACTGCCGCTCCAGACGCGCCGCGACATTGGCGAATTCTTTGCCCATCGTCGTCGGCGTCGCGGGCTGGCCGTGGGTTCGCGACAGCATGGGCTGGGCGGCATATTCATGGGCCAGTGTCTTCACGGACTCGATCACCTCACCCATCTGGGACAACAGCACATTTGCTCGCGCCTCCTTCAACATCAGGGCGTAGGCCAGGTTATTGATATCCTCTGAAGTGCAGGCGAAATGAAAGAACTCGCTCACGCGCGCCAACTCCGGCTGATCGGCGGCGCGTTCTTTCAGGAAATACTCCACCGCCTTGACGTCGTGATTGGTGATCTTCTCGATCTCCTTCACCCGTTCGGCGTCGTCGATGGAGAAGCCAGCGAGTATGCCTTCAAGATGCGCATTGGCGGCTTCGGACAAGTGCGGCACCTCAACGATGGCCGTCTCACCGGCCAAAGCCTGCAGCCAGCGGATTTCCACCAATACGCGAAAACGGATCAACCCATATTCGCTGAGGATGAGACGGAGGGCGTCGACCTTGTCGGCGTAACGGCCGTCGATGGGGGAGAGATTGGTTAAACCGGTCATCGTTGAAGTTTCAATTGCGAAGTTGCAAGTTGTTGTGTGAGCAAACGCCTCTTTTGCCTACGCTATCCCGGCTCAACTGCGGGACCGTTCGACCATAAGCGGCAGTGTATACGACTTGTATCCCAGCCCCAGCCTGCAAATAGATAGCGTAGATAGCGATCGCCTATTTGACCTCCGGCGAAACACATTGCTTCGTTGATTAACTGATCGACCATGTTATTGATTCTGTTTCCTTGAAACACGATGACTCTCAAGTCAGCTCGTGCCTGAACCAGTTTTAGGAAATCGTCACGCACATTTTCAAAAAGCCCATTACTGCCAAAACCCCACTCAATTTCCATAACGAGGGGCAGGCGTTTTAAGTAACCGTTGGGCCCGATCACACGCCAGTGGTGATCGTAAAGCCACTCGGCCCCATCTGCGCCTTGGCAACGACTCGCAAAAACACCAAAACCGTACTTGTGTCCGAAGTCGGCTATATGCTTATTTATTCCTAGCGTCCAGTCACGGTCACGCTTCCATGCTTCTTCCTTTGCAAGTTCCCCAAGCTTCTCGAAAAACTCAAATAGTTCAGTTTGCACCTTTTCAAACGAGGTTAGTTCGGCCATTGTCTGTATTGAACCCGATTCCAATTCAACCATTCAATCATCAAGCCACCGCCAATAAATCCTGCTCGGAATGCTGCTCAATATTCAGCGTACATTCGATCACCCCGCCCCCCAAACATTCCTCTCCCCGGTAAAACACCACCGACTGACCAGGTGTCACCGCACGCTGGAGTTGGTCGAAGGTGACGCGGCAGCGGCCGTCTTCAAGGAGTTCGACGGTACAGGACTGGTCGGGCTGACGATAGCGGGTTTTCGCTACACAGCGCAGGGGCGTTTCAAGCGGGTGATTGCTGACCCAATCGAGGGTCCCGGCCTCCAGGGCATCAGAGAACAGCCAGGGATGGTCGTGCCCCTGCCCGACGATCAGGATATTTCTCTCCAGATCCTTCTTCAGCACGTACCACGGCTCCTGGGCCGCGCCGTGGACTCCGCCGATGCCAAGACCCTGCCGCTGGCCGAGGGTGTAATACATCAGCCCCTCGTGGCAGCCGATGATCTCGCCTTCGGGCGTGCGGATTTCGCCCGGCCGGGCCGGCAGATACCGCTGGAGGAATTCGCGGAAACGGCGTTCGCCGATGAAGCAAATGCCGGTACTGTCTTTCTTGCGGGCGTTATCGAATCCGGCTTTGGCGGCGATCCGGCGAACCTCGCTTTTTTCCTGATGGCCTATGGGAAACAGAGTGCGTGACAACTGGGACTGGCCCAGGGTATAGATGAAATAGCTCTGATCCTTGCCTTGATCCAGGCCTTTTAGCAACCGGTATCCGCCATCGAAAGATTCGACCCGGGCATAATGTCCGGTGGCGATGAGGTCGGCGCCCAAGTCCTGAGCGTATTCCAAAAACGCCTTGAACTTGATTTCCTTGTTGCACAGGATATCGGGGTTGGGCGTCCGGCCCGCCGCGTATTCGGCGAGAAAAATTTCGAACACGTAGTCCCAGTACTCGGATGCGAAGTTCACCGTACCGAGTGGGATGTCCAGCCGGTCGCACACTTTTTGCGCATCGGCCAAATCGGCCAGGGCGGTACAGTATTCGGTGCCGTCGTCTTCATCCCAGTTCTTCATGAACAGACCCGAAACCTCGTAGCCCTGCTCCAACAGCGTCAGTGCTGCGACGGAAGAATCGACCCCGCCCGACATGCCGACAACAACTTTCTTGCTCATATCACGATTTAGCTCAACAGGGATTTCAGGACGGTGAGCGGATAGCGTTCTCCGGCCAGATAATCATCGATCGTTCTGAGCACCATCGGACTGCGCAAACGCTCGGCTTGTGCTGCAAGTTCGTCCCGGGACAACCACAGCGCCCGCTCGATGCCCTCATCCAGTGGACTCTCGGGGTCATGCTCGTCGACGGCGCCGGCAAAACTGACGCGCACGTAGCTGCTTTGGCCCCCGGGATGCTTCCACAGGTAAACGCCAACCAGAAGTTCCGGGGTGAAACGCCAGGCGGTTTCCTCGAAGGCCTCGCGACTGACGGCCTCCAGCAGGGTTTCGCCGTGTTCCACATGCCCCGCGGGTTGGTTAATCACCAGAGCGCCGGTAGCCGTGCGTTCCTCTACCACCAGGAACCGCCCGTTTCGCTCTGCAATGGCCGCTACCGTGAGGCGAGGCCTGGCGCCCGTGAAACTCTGGACTTGATCGTTAGCCATGGGATATGGATTGTTTCGAAAATGGTGTTGTTTATTCGGGCGCGCTATCCAAGAATATGATTCGGGCCGCGTCCACCCCGCGCCGTACGAACCTGGAGCCGCGTCAATGCCGTCGAACCTTAGCAACATGGGCCTTTCCGTCAAATTGTTATTTTCCGGTTATTTGATGGTCATCGCAATCGGCTACGGCATGGCCCTGGTTCAGATCCTGTTCACCCATGGGCTGGCAGACGGCAAATTCGGCCTGTCGATCGAGGATATTGTCTACAGCTATTACGGCAACCGCTCCGGTTCGCCGCTGGAAAGCAAGCTGAACGGCTCCATGAAAGCCAACGCCCCGGACGAGGATCGCTTCAAAATCATCCAGTGGGTGCGTGATGGGGCCGGCAAGAAGCAATACGAGGTCGAAATCAAGCCGATCACCGAAAAGCACTGCATAAGTTGTCACAACGCCGAAGCAGGCGGGTTGCCCGATTTCAGCAAGTTCGAAAACCTGCATCAGTATACGAAATCCGACGAAGGAGCGACCTTCGCCTCCTTAACCCGAGTCTCGCATATCCATTTGTTCGGCATCGCCTTCATTTTCATGTTCGTCGGCGGCATTTTCGCCCTGTCTTCGGGGGTTCCGCTCAAGCTGAAATGTGCGGCGATCATCATGCCTTACATTTTTCTGCTGCTGGATATCACGTCCTGGTGGCTAACCAAGCTCAACTCTCATTTCGCCTTGCTCGTAATCCTGGGCGGCGGTGGCTTGGCCATGGCCTTCGTATTCATGTGGGTCGTATCCATGTACGAAATGTGGGTCTTACCCGGAAAACTATCGTTCCCGGACCGGCGTGATGCATTGCGGCGCGGCTGACACGTCCTGCCAAGACTGGCATCGGTTTCTCATTCCGGTCAACCGGACAAGGGCACTTCTGCTTTCCAAAACGGGTCTAACATATCAGAATAGGCAAATGCTATATTAGGATCCGTACAACGATTGAAGGTTGACGAGGTCTTTTGATGCCCCAGAATCCTGATCGCCAACTCAACGATGAGCTTGCTATCCAGGAAGCGCAGCCGAAACTGAAACGGCCGCCTCTCTATAAAGTGATTTTGCTGAACGACGATTTTACCCCGATGGACTTCGTCGTGTTGGTGTTGAAAAATTTTTTCGGCATGAGCGAGGAACAGGCCACTCAGGTGATGCTTCATGTCCACACGCGCGGAATTGGAATCTGCGGCGTCTTCTCCAAGGATGTGGCAGAGACCAAGGTCAGGCTGGTCAACGATTATTCCCGCAAGCATCAGCACCCCCTTTTATGCACGATGGAAGAAGCCTAGGCGGATCGATCCCATGTTAAGTAAAGAACTTGAATCCTCGTTGAACGCCGCCTTCCGGAAGGCGTATGAAAAACGGCACGAATTCATCACCGTCGAACATCTGCTGCTGGCGATACTCGACAATGCCACCGCGGTAGAAGTATTGCGCGCCTGCGACTGCAACATCGAACTGTTGCGCAAAGAACTGGAAGAGTTTCTAGACGAGACCACCCCGCTCATCCCGCCCGGCGTCAAACGGGAGACACAGCCGACCCTCGGCTTTCAGCGCGTTCTGCAACGGGCGGCCTTCCATGTGCAATCTTCCGGAAACAAGGAAGTGACCGGTGCCAACATCCTCGTCGCCATTTTCAGCGAACAGGATTCGCAAGCCGTTTACCTGCTCAACAAGCAGGACATCACCCGTTTGGATATCGTCAATTTCATTTCCCACGGCATTTCCAAAATGCGCGACGACGTCGACGGATCCGCCCGTAGTCCTGCGACGGAAAACGAAGAGGGTGAAGCCAACGGGGCCGCCAATCCGCTGGAAAAATTCGCCACCAATCTCAACGAACAAGCACGCCGGGGCAAGATCGATCCGCTGATTGGCCGCAAGGACGAGATTGAGCGGACCATCCAGGTCTTGTGCCGCCGCCGCAAAAACAACCCTCTGCTGGTGGGCGAGGCCGGCGTGGGCAAGACAGCGATCGCCGAGGGCTTGGCGAAAAAAATCGTCGAGGGGGACGTCCCGGAAATCCTGCGCGGCAGCGTCATTTACGCCCTGGACCTGGGAGCGCTGGTGGCCGGAACCAAATACCGCGGCGACTTCGAAAAGCGCCTGAAAGGACTTCTGGCACAGCTGAAAAAGGAGTCCAAATCAATCCTCTTCATCGACGAAATCCACACCATCATCGGCGCGGGCTCGGCTTCCGGCGGCGTCATGGACGCCTCCAACTTGATCAAACCGGTGCTGGCCTCCGGCGATCTGCGTTGTATAGGCTCCACCACCTATCAGGAATATCGCGGCATCTTTGAGAAAGACCGTGCGCTGGCGCGCCGCTTCCAGAAAATCGACATTCACGAGCCCAGCGTCGAGGAAACCTATCACATTCTGAAAGGCCTCAAATCCCGCTTCGAGCAGCATCATGAAGTGAAATACTCGTTGGCGTCCCTGCGGACGGCAGCGGAACTGTCGGACCGCTACATCAATGACCGCCACTTGCCCGACAAGGCCATCGACGTAATCGACGAGGCCGGCGCCTGCCAGCGCCTGCTGCCCATTTCTCGCCGCAAGAAAATGATCGGTACGGTGGAAATCGAGGACATCGTCGCCAAGATCGCGCGCATTCCGCCAAAGACGATCTCGACCAACGACAAGGATAAGCTCAAGGATCTGGAGAAGAACCTGAAAATGCTGGTTTTCGGTCAGGACGAAGCAATTGCGGTCCTATCTTCGGCCATCAAACTGTCCCGTGCCGGGCTTCGGGAAATGCAAAAGCCGATCGGCTCTTTCCTGTTTGCGGGCCCGACCGGCGTCGGCAAAACCGAAGTCAGCCGTCAACTGGCCAAGGTTCTGGGCATTGAACTGATCCGCTTCGACATGTCGGAATATATGGAGCGCCACACGGTGTCCCGCCTGATCGGGGCACCGCCGGGGTATGTCGGCTTCGACCAGGGCGGTCTGCTCACCGAGGCGGTCAGCAAACTACCCCATGCCGTTCTGCTGCTGGATGAAATCGAAAAGGCGCATCCGGACGTGTTCAACCTGCTGCTGCAAGTCATGGATCACGGCACCCTCACGGACAACAACGGCCGCAAGGCCGATTTCCGCAACATTGTCCTGATCATGACCACCAACGCCGGGGCTGCGGACAGTGATCGACCATCGATCGGCTTCACCCCGCAAGACCACTCCACCGACAGCCTCAAAGCGATCGAACGGCTGTTCGCCCCCGAATTCCGCAATCGCCTGGACGGGATCATCCAGTTCAAACCTCTGGACATCGAAATCGTCAGGCAGGTGGTGGACAAATTCATTTTCGAACTGGAATCGCAACTCGCGGAGAAACGCGTTTCGCTGGCGCTGGAACCCGACGCGCGGGAATGGTTGGCGCAGCACGGCTGCAACCCTAAAATGGGCGCGAGGCCGATGGCCCGGGTAATTCAGGAAAACATCAAAAAGCCGCTGGCCGAGGAAATCCTCTTCGGCAAATTAGCCGACGGCGGCATGGTGAGAATCAGTGTGGAAGACGACAAACTGGCGTTCGCAATCATGAGTCTGCGGGAACAGACGCCGGAGACGGCCTGAGTCGATTTTAACGCTGACGGAACGTGATTCGGCCCTTGGTCAGATCGTAAGGTGTCATCTCAACCTTCACGCGATCGCCGGTGAGTATGCGGATATAATGCTTGCGCATCTTGCCGGAAATGTGCGCAGTGATGATGTGTCCGTTGTCCAGTTGCACGCGAAACATCGTATTGGGCAATGTTTCGATCACTTTGCCTTCCATCTCGATTTGATCTTCTTTAGACATATACTCCGTCTCGATATCATTCAACAAACGACGCCTACCGCTTTGGCGAAACATTAAAAAGCCGCAACTTTACCATATCAAGGTCGAATCTTCTCGCCTTTTTCAAAGCCTCGCCACTGTCCCCCGATGAACGCCTCCAAGGGCCGATATTGATCTTTGTAAGCCATTTTCCTGCATCCCTCGATCCAGAAACCCAGATATAGCCAATTTAAACCCAAACGCCGGGCCTCCTCGATCTGCCACAAAACCGCGTGAACACCTAGGCTTCGTTCTGCGAAATCGGGATGAAAAAAGGTGTAGACAGCAGACAAGGCATCCTGAAGATAGTCCATGACCGCCACGGCCAACAGCATATCCCCTGTGCGGAACTCGACAAACGAGGTCTGAGCCCACGTGGCCGAGAGGAAGTCGATGTATTCATCCCGACTAGACGAAGCCATGCCGCCTTGCGCATGCCGGGCTTTAAGATAACGTGCAAACAGCTTGTAGTGCTCTTCTTCGAAAGCCGCTGGCTTGAGGCTCACGGCCAAATCGGCATTTCTCCTGAGAACGCGGGTTTGCGAACGATTCGGGACAAACCGCGCCACGGGAACGCGCACCGGTACGCAGGCCGAACAATTCGAGCAATAGGGACGATAAACCAAATCGCCACTGCGGCGGAAACCCCGCTGTGCCAAAGCTGAATAAAGCGTACCGCTCATCCTCGTCTCGGGGCCGATATAAGCGGTCCGCGCCTGCTGTCCCGGAAGGTAGCCGCAATCATGCTCATGTCCGAGATAGAGCGGAATCTTTCTCATCCGCCTGCATCCTCCCTTTGCCAAGCTGACAGCGCGGCCGGCTGGCAACAATAGTCATCCAAAAGACGAACGAATTCAGCCCTGGGAATCTCGGTCGCCCCTAGACTCGCCAGATGATCGGTGTAAACCTGGCAGTCGATGAGTCTATAACCCCATTGTTTCAGACATTCGACCGCAAACGCGAACGCCGCCTTGGAGGCATCGCTGACGCGATGGAACATGGATTCGCCGAAAAATACCCGCCCGATCGCTACGCCATACAAGCCGCCGACGAGTCGCCCGCCTCGCCAGGCCTCGAACGAATGGGCGAAGCCCAGCCGGTGAAACTGTAGATACGCCCGCTTCATTTCCGGCATGATCCAGGTTCCCGTTGCGTAGGCCCTAGGCTCGGCGCAGGCCTCCACGACCTCGGCGAAACGGGTGTCGAAACTGAAGTTGAATTCCCCTCGTCGCAAAGTCTTACTTAGACTCCGCGACACCTTCAGGGCCTCCGGAAACAGGATCAGACGAGGATCGGGCGACCACCACAAAATTGGCTCACCCTCACCGTACCAAGGAAAGATGCCCCGACGATAAGCGCTCTCCAGTCTCTGTGGCGATAGGCAACCACCCACGGCCAAAAGCCCGTTAGGCTCGATCAGTGCCTCGCCCACATCCGGAAACGGCTGATTGCGTTCACGAGGATCGAGAATGGTCAACATCGACAAGTCCTTGCGCGGATGAACTCACATTGCGCCGCATAGCTTTGCGGATCCGGGCTTGTGGTCGGAGCCAACAAAACGCACCCGCTCAGCCGAGCGGCCGCGGCCGTGCTTAGTCGGCGGGATCATGGGATAATAACGATTTTAAGAAACCAACCGATATCGGCGATGGCACAATATATTTTTACCATGAATCGGGTGAGCAAGGTCGTTCCCCCGAAACGCGAGATCCTCCGCGACATTTCCCTTTCATTCTTCCCCGGTGCGAAGATCGGCGTTTTGGGGCTGAACGGCTCCGGCAAATCCACCCTACTACGTATCATGGCGGGGGTGGACACCGAATTCAACGGCGAGGCCCGGCCGCAGCCCGGCATCAACATCGGCTACCTGCCCCAGGAACCCCAGCTCGACCCCAACAAGACCGTCCGCGGCAACGTCGAGGAAGCCGTGCAGACAATCAAGGACAAGCTGGCCGAACTGGACGCAGTCTATGCCGCCTATGCCGATCCAGACGCCGACTTCGATGCCATCGCCGCCAAGCAGGCCGAATTGGAAGCCTTCATCCATGCGAGCGGCGGCCACGAACTGGATCGCACCCTGGAAATCGCCGCCGACGCCCTGCGTCTGCCGGATTGGGACGCCGATGTTAGCAAGCTTTCAGGCGGTGAACGCCGCCGCGTGGCACTGTGCCGGTTGTTGCTTTCCAACCCCGACATGCTGCTATTGGACGAGCCGACCAACCACCTCGACGCCGAATCGGTAGCCTGGCTGGAGCGCTTCCTGCATGACTTCCAGGGAACCGTCATCGCCGTCACCCACGATCGATACTTCTTGGACAATGTCGCCGGCTGGATTCTAGAACTGGACCGCGGCCATGGGATCCCCTGGGAAGGCAATTATTCCTCCTGGCTGGAGCAGAAGGAAAAACGCCTGGAAATCGAGGAGAAACAGGAAACCGCCCGCATGAAGGCGATGAAGGCCGAGTTGGAATGGGTTCGCGCCAACCCGAAAGGCCGCCATGCCAAGAGCAAGGCCCGACTGGCGCGCTTCGACGAACTGGCCTCTCAGGAATCCCAGAAACGCAACGAAACCAAGGAAATCTACATCCCACCGGGACCCAGGCTGGGCGAGGTGGTGGTGGAAGCCGAAGGCCTGCGCAAAGGCTTCGGCGATCGCCTGTTGATCGACGATTTGAGCTTCAGGCTGCCGCCCGGCGGCATCGTCGGCATCATCGGCCCCAACGGCGCGGGCAAAACCACCCTGTTCCGCATGATGGCCGGTACCGAGAAACCGGATACGGGTACCCTCCGCATCGGCGAGACCGTCAAAATCGCCCATGTCGACCAAATGCGCGACCATCTCCACCCCACGAAAACAGTATGGGAAGAAATTTCTGACGGCCTGGACATGATCACGGTCGGCAACTACCAGACGCCGTCTCGCGCCTATTGCGGCCGCTTCAATTTCAAGGGCTCGGATCAGCAGAAACGCATCGGCGATCTGTCCGGCGGCGAACGCAATCGCGTGCACCTGGCCAAACTGCTGCGCAGCGGCGGCAATGTTCTGCTGCTGGACGAGCCCACTAACGACCTCGACGTTGAAACCCTGCGTGCCCTGGAAGAAGCCCTGCTCGATTTCCCCGGCTGCGCCGTGGTCATCTCCCATGATCGCTGGTTCCTCGATCGCATCGCCACCCACATGCTCGCTTTCGAAGGCGACAGCAAGGTGGTCTGGTTCGAAGGCAATTACGCTGACTACGAAATCGACCGTCACCGCCGCCTGGGCACCGATGCCGACACTCCGCACCGGGTGAAATTCCGGAAGCTGCAGACCTAGAAACGTCTGAAGGCTTAACGAGCGGGCGTCAAACGGGGGAGGCGAAGCAGATGCAGTCCTTCTGGAGACTAGGCAGATTTGATCCGTCTCTCCGGTTCTTCGCTCGCCAGAACGGAATCAATTTTCGCGCTGCTGCGTCCACGGGGGGTGAAAGTCCCGTTTCATGCCGCTTTCGAACATAATCAGCAGCCAACGGTCAGTGGGAACGTCGTGGCGGAGGATATAAATCCCTTGATCGTCGCCCCGAACCTTGAAGTACCGGTGATCCGGTGCGAGCCAGCGATCGATGATTTCCAGCACGTCGATTTTCCTTTCGCCCAGGAAAAAACGTTGCGGCGATTCTTCGCCGCGGTAACCGGCGTAGCATGACACGCGAACGCCGAATTGATCTTCATTCATTTCTTCCGGATGCATCGTCTTTCGATAGTTGGTATTAACATGCACGTATCGTAACCGATAGGTGAAAATTTCGGCATCACGCGCGCTGTTAACCCGACCCACCGAGGTAACGGCGCTTATCCGGCCATTGGCAACGATCGAACAACACGCAGATGCCGCAGCGGGGCCTGCGCGCCGTACATATTTCCCGCCCGTGCAAAATCATGGCGTTGGTGAAAGCGGTCCACTGAACTCGCGGCACTTTTCCCATCAGCGCGGCCTCGGCTTTGTCCGCGTCGTGAATGCTCACGAGCCCCAGCCGGTTGCTGACCCGCAGAACGTGCGTGTCCACGGCGATGGTCTGTTGGCCGAAGGCATTGCCCAGCACCATGTTTGCGGTTTTCCGTCCCACGCCCGGCAGTTGGTGCAGTTGCTCCATGCTCGCCGGCACCCTCCCGCCGAAATCCGCCTCCAATTTCCGGCAGCAGGCCTTGAGCATTCTCGCCTTGTTCTTGTAAAACCCGGTGGGGCGAATTTCCTGCTCCAGCGTCTCAAGATCGGCGTTGGCATAATCTTCTGCCGTCTTGTACTTTTCGAACAACTTCGCTGTCACTGCGTTGACACGCGCATCGGTGCATTGTGCGGACAACATGGTCGCAACCAATAGTTCCAGCGGATTGGAAAAGCGGAGCGCCAAATGCGGATCATGGTTGTGATCCAAAAGCGCGGCAGTTATTTCGTTACCCATGTTACGCCCGTATTGGAACTTGATAGGAACCCGCCAGGAGTCGCGCCAGATGACTCTGAGGTGACTACTCGCTCATTGGCGGCGGCAAACGATGCACCGCCTACCGATTCACCCCAACAAAAAGACCCATCGCTTTACGAAGTGCACGCAGATGGGACACTATGTCTCTTTTTTGAGGTCTGCGATCCGCCCCCGGCGATGAACGATTATCGGCTAAAACCGAAGACGCGAAGGGATTTTTTGAAACTGACCGGAATCACGGTGGTTGCCCTGGGGATGGCCGAAACGTGCGTAGCGATGAACATGAACGAACTGGTTTCCGATCAAGGCCTTTCATCTCGGGTGCCTTCCCGCGATAGTCAAACGATTACCCTTTTTCTATGCGGCGATGTGATGACCGGCCGGGGCATCGATCAGGTGCTCCCACATCCTGGCGACCCGCGGATTTACGAATCTTACATGACCTCCGCCCAGGGCTATGTAAAGCTCGCGGAAGAAGTCAGCGGCCCGATTCCGAAACCGGTCGACTTTTCCTACATCTGGGGCGATGCGCTGCAAGAACTCAGGCGCAGCAACCCAGACGTCCGTATCATCAACCTCGAGACAGCGGTAACGACCAGCTCTGAATTCTGGGGTGGGAAGGGCATCAATTACCGGATGCATCCCGCAAATATCCCCTGCATCACCGCTGCGAATATCGACTGCTGCGTCCTGGCTAATAATCATGTCCTAGATTGGGGTTATGCCGGGTTGACGGAAACTTTGACCACTCTGGCCGGTGCGAACCTCAAGGCCGCAGGAGCTGGCAGAAACCTTTTAGAAGCCGAAGCGCCAGCGATCATCGAGGTAGCCGGGAAAGGAAGAATCATCGTGTTCGGGTTCGGCGACGAAAGCAGCGGTATCCCGTGGCAGTGGCGAGCACGGAACGATAGGCCGGGCGTGAATCTACTGCCGAATCTCTCCGAAACCGCGGTGGGCCGCATCGCTGAGCATATCTCGCGTCTCAAGCGGGACGGCGATTGGGTGGTGGCATCGATTCACTGGGGAGGAAACTGGGGTTACGAGGTCTCAAGCACGCAACGCGAATTTGCGCACCGACTCATAGACCTGGCCCATGTCGATGTGGTACATGGTCATTCATCGCACCATCCCAAGGGCATCGAGGTTTACAAGGACAAACCGATTCTCTATGGCTGTGGCGACTTTCTGAACGACTACGAGGGAATTCAGGGATACGAGGAATTCCGAGACGATCTGACCCTGATGTATTTTGTGACCATGGACATCGCGACGGGAAAGCTGACTGGCTTGAACATGACGCCCATGCAAATCAGACGGTTCCGATTAAATTACGCGCACCCGCATGATGTTCGCTGGCTGCAAGCAGTCTTGGATCGGGAATGTCGAGTGCTGGGGGCGACGGTCGAACTAGTCGATGAATGCCGTCTGGCCTTAGCGGTCAGACGTTGATAAATGCAGCCACTGATCGCTACGACATCGGCCTCATTGGCGGCGCTTCCGTCGGCGGCGGGATTCCCCTCTTCTACAATCGAGTCCATATCGCAGCAGCGCCGCTTCGAAATCCCGGCAATCGTCGAGTGAATTGCCTTCCGCTCGCCATTGCTCCACCAACAACGCGAGCGCCTTATCTTTATCGAACATCTCCGGCGGGATGAAATTCAGACGTTTGGCCGCCATCAGTACGAGTTCCGAAGGTGTAGGGGTCGCTTTAGGCCAGACACCCCTCAGTTCCTTGAGAAAGATATTGACCGTGACGTCGCCGATTCCCTTTTCCAGAGACTTGATCCTCGATTCGACATCCCCAGGATCGGTGGCTGTCCCGTGTAAAACGTTCAGATCACCGGCATAGCGGTCCAAGAGCGTCTGATTGATTCCCAGCAGTTTGGTGGCGGTCTTGAAATCGTAACGGACATACCCGCCGCGATCGAGCGCCGAGACCAAACCTTCCCAGCCGCGAGCCAGGATTCTTTCGGGGGTCGTCAGACCGTCGCGGATGAATTCCCGATAGGCTCGCATCGCCAGTGTGTCGGAGATTCTGCCGCCAAACAGGATCGCCGCCAGGAACCATTTGAAAATTTCCCCTGACTTCGCCGAAGCGAGATCGCTACCCAAGGCCGCCGAAACGCGGCCGCCATAAGCAGCGACCAAATCCGAAGGTGTTGTAGGGGTCTGCCCCCTGGTATTACTACCCCCTTTCCCTGAGCCTCTCACGCGGGTCGACCTTGCTTACATCGCCGAGGCGGATGCCCAATAGCCGCACTCGTTTTGGTTAGGGTAATGCGGTCGAAACGGTCTTACACGGCCGCTCCGATTACGGCCAACGGCTTCGCCGCCCCTGTAAGGGAGCGGAACCTCCGGTCGAGCACCAACTTTTTCCCAGCTTCCGAAATTCGGGCGAATCGTCTTGTTTACGTTCCGTTTACGCCTTTTTATCAGGTCGGTTATCCCATCAGGATTATTTGCTTTTCTGGGAATGCCCCAACCTTTCCCTGGTCTGGTTGATGGACATTGTTACAATATCGACGGGTGATCCTTCTACAATGGTCACAATATCGACCATCAAATTGAGTGGCAGCAGTGCAAAAACGATTCAAGCTATCTCCTGCCACGGTTCTTGCCTTGGGTTCATTCAGCCAGTTCGCTCCAGCGGTTGAAACCGAATATGATGGAAAGGCGGCGGTAACATGCACGAAATAATGATGCAGCATATGGAAGCCCTGCGTGATCATATTGCCAAAGGACACAAAGGTTCTGCCGAAGCCGTAGTCCAACACACCGATTAGTTGAAACTTTCCGACGAGGGATCGGCAAAAGCACCCCCAGCCGTCAGGATGGTCAACGCAAGGCGGGGAAATCGGCGAGAAAGTTCGCGACAGCGTGAAAAAGGCGCACGACATTTTTTGAACCCGGCGTCGAACGAAGGGGCCATTGGGCAAGCGGCGAAAGAGCACCACACGGCGTTTGACGAACTCGTGCAAACTGCCTTACGCGATCAATGGTATATTGACGCCGGAACAGGTGCAAAAGCTGAAATCGGTAACCGGGGAGCACTGAGAATCTGATTGGATTGATTGATTCCAAGGACTAGAAAATTTGGGCAAAGCCGACGACGGATCCGGAGGCGTTACCTGTTATTCGCCCCAATACCAACGAGTGGACAAAACATCTCCATCGACTAAGATGATAAGGAATCGCCAATCCCGGTGCCTCGCTACGGTGCTTGATCATTAACGACCTATGGTGACCCCAGAGACAAAACTCCCGCTCAACGGACTAGCGAGAAGCCTGGTTAAAGAGGGTTTGCTCACCGAAGCCGAAGCCCTCACCTATGCCGAAGAAGCGAACAAAAAAAAGACGCCTTTTGTCAGCTATCTGGTGGGCAACAAGATTCTTACCGGCCTGCACATTGCCTCTGCGGTGTCCAAGGAATTCGGCGTACCGCTATTCGATCTGGATGTCATCGCGGTGGATATGCTGCCTATCAAACTGGTGACCGAAAAGCTGATCCGCCAGCATCGGGTACTGCCTCTGTTCAAGCGCGGCAATCATTTGTTCGTCGCCATTTCCGACCCGACCAATTTTCAAGCGCTGGATGAAATCAAGTTCCACACGCGCCTGAACACGGACAGCATTGTCGTCGAGGAAGAAAAACTTGCAAAAATGATCGATGTCGCGATGGAAGCGGCCGACACTTCCATGAAGGATCTCCTCGATGCAGATCTGGACAATCTCCAGATCACCGGCGGCGATGAGGCCGACAACCGCAACGATGCGGATACCAGCGATATTGACGACGCCCCCATCGTGCGGTTCGTCAACAAGATCCTTTTGGACGCCATCAAGAAGGGCGTCTCCGACATCCATGTCGAGCCTTATGAAAAGACCTTGCGTATCCGCTATCGGCACGACGGTATGCTCCATGAAGTCGCCAGCCCTCCGCCCAATCTTGCGAGCCGCATTTCCGCGCGCCTGAAAGTCATGTCGCGCATGGACATCGCCGAAAGGCGAGTTCCCCAGGACGGCCGTATCAAGATGGCCTTGTCCAAGCATCGGGCGATCGACTTCCGAGTCAACACCTGTCCGACTCTGTTCGGCGAAAAGATCGTGCTGCGCATCCTTGACCCTACCAGCGCGCAGATCGGCATCGAACGCTTGGGATTCGAGACGGAACAACAGGAAAACTTTCTCCGAGCCATCAACAAGCCTTATGGCATGATACTGGTGACCGGCCCCACCGGCAGCGGTAAAACGGTCACTCTTTATACCGCGCTGAACATCCTAAATACCCCCGACGTGAACATCTCGACGGCCGAAGACCCGGTGGAAATCACCGTTCCGGGCATCAACCAAGTCAATGTCAACGTGAAAACCGGTCTGACCTTCGCGGAAGCCCTGCGTGCCTTTCTTCGCCAGGACCCTGACATCATCATGGTCGGCGAAATTCGCGATCTGGAAACCGCGGAAATTGCGGTCAAGGCCGCACAAACCGGCCATTTGGTCTTGTCGACACTGCATACCAACGATGCACCGCAGACGCTCAATCGCCTTCTGCAAATGGGCATTCCCTCCTTCAACATCGCCTCCTCGGTACTACTCATCATGGCCCAGCGTCTCGCCCGCCGACTCTGCGAACATTGCAAGCGGGAAGAGAAGCTGCCTCCCGAGGTTCTGCTGGAAGCGGGGTTTCACGAAAGTGAAATCAAGGAACTGACGGTTTACGGGCCGACAGGCTGCGAAAAGTGCGTCAAAGGCTACAAAGGCCGGGTTGGCATCTACCAGGTAATGCCCATATCCGAATCCATCAACGGTATCATCCTGGAGGGCGGCAACGTCGTCCAAATCGCCGAGCAAGCCAAGCGCGAAGGCGTCTCGGATCTCAGGGCGTCAGGTCTGAAGAAAGTCAAGGCCGGCATAACCAGTTTGGAAGAGATTGACCGCGTGACCAGAGAGTAAATACATGGCCAAAGAAGAACTCACATTGTTTGTTTGGGAGGGTACCGACAGAACTGGTGGCCGAATCAAGGCCGAACTCTCCTCCCGTACCGAGAACGCCGCGCGCGCGGAACTCCGCCGGCAGGGCATCAAGGTCATCAAGATCAAGAAAAAACCCAAACCGCTATTTAGCGGCCGCAAGAAAAAAATTACTACCAAAGATATCTGCGTTTTCAGCCGTCAGCTGGCCACGATGCTGACCGCCGGCGTTCCCCTGGTGCAGGCCTTCGACATCGTCGGTCGAGGCCACGAAAATCCAAGCATGCAAGAGCTGCTGATGGGCATCAAGGCCGATGTCGAAGGCGGCAGTCCGCTTGCTGAATCCCTGGCCAAACACCCCGTTTATTTCGACGAACTGTTTTGCAACCTCGTACACGCGGGCGAACAAGCCGGAGTGTTGGAAACGCTGCTCCACAAGATCGCCGATTACAAGGAAAAAACCGAATCGCTCAAGGGCAAGATCAAGAAAGCCCTCACCTATCCTACGGCGGTGCTCGTCATTGCCGTCATCGTCACGACGATCCTCTTGATTTTTGTGGTACCGCAATTCGAAGAACTGTTCAAGGGTTTCGGCGCGGACCTGCCGGCGTTCACGCAGTTGGTCGTAGGCATGTCGAGATTCATGCAGGCCTATTGGTACATCATCCTAGGCATCCTTGTTGTGGTAGGTTTCGTCCTGTCTAAGCTGAAAGAACGTTCACTCGCGTTCAATCACGGCATCGACCGGCTTATCTTGAAGATCCCCGTTATCGGCGAAATCATGCGCAAGGCGGCCATCGCCCGCTTCGCCCGCACCTTGTCCACCATGTCGGCCGCGGGCGTGCCGCTGGTCGAGGCCCTGCAATCGGTCGCCGGCGCCACCGGCAATATCGTTTACGGCAGCGCCGTCCTGCAGATGCGGGATGAAGTGACGACAGGGCATCAGCTTCAGCTAGCGATGCGCCAGACCAGTCTATTCCCGAACATGGTGATTCAAATGGTCGCCATCGGCGAAGAATCCGGCTCCATCGACAGCATGTTGGCCAAAGTGGCGGACTTCTTCGAGGAAGAAGTGGACAATGCAGTGGATTCGCTCAGCAGCCTGCTCGAACCCATGATCATGGCGATTCTTGGCGTCGTCGTCGGTGGGCTGGTCATTGCCATGTATCTTCCCATCTTCAAGCTGGGCTCCGTCATCTGAACGGCGGGCCGCCAATCGAGCATGAACAGCATCGAAATCCTCCAGGGGAATCCCAGCCTGTTTATCATCACGACCACGCTCTTCGGGCTGATTGTGGGCAGTTTTCTCAACGTCGTCATCCACCGTCTGCCGCGCATGCTGGAAAGCGCGTGGCGGCAGGAATGCGAAGCTTTCCTGGAAATGGTGCCATCCGCGCGGGAACAGCCGGTATTCAACCTGATCGTCCCCCGCTCGCGCTGCCTCCAATGCGGCCACGCCATTCGCGTCCACGAGAATATCCCGATCATCAGTTATCTGCTCCTACGCGGTCAATGCGCCAACTGTAAGGCGCCAATTTCGCCTCGCTATCCCCTCATCGAAGCGTTGACCGCACTGGTTTCGGCGCTTGTGGTCTGGAAGCTCGGCCCCACCTGGCAAGCCGCACTCGCCCTACCCTTAAGCTGGAGTCTGATTTGTCTTAGCGCTATCGACCTCGATCGGCAGCTGCTGCCAGATGCCATCACTCTCCCCTTCCTCTGGCTGGGACTCTTTCTCAGCCTGTTCAACGTGTTCACCGACAGCACCTCGAGCATCCTCGGCGCCATTGCCGGGTACCTCAGCCTCTGGCTGGTTTACCAGACATTCAGAATCCTGACCGGCAAGGAAGGCATGGGGCACGGGGACTTCAAGCTGCTGGGCTTGTTTGGCGCCTGGCTGGGCTGGCAGATGCTGCCGATCATCGTGCTATTTTCCTCGCTGGTCGGGGCGGTCGTCGGTATTCTGATGATTCTGCTATTCAGACACGACCGAACAATGCCCATTCCCTTTGGCCCTTATCTTGCGACAGCAGGCTGGATTGCCTTGCTGTGGGGAGATGAAGTCACAGGATTCTACCTACGCGTTGCCGGCTTCGACTGATCGCTGGCCACTCCTGTCCATAAATGCCTTGAACCCATGTTGAAAATCGGCCTAACCGGCGGCCTCGGCTGTGGCAAAACCACCGTGGCCAACCTGTTCGCCGCCAAAGGGGTTCCCGTGCTAGATGCCGATCAGATTGCCCGCGAGTTGGTGGAACCCGGACAACCCGCGCTTGCCGCCATCGTCCGTGAGTTCGGCGAGGAATTCCTGGAAGCCGGCCAACTGAATCGGGTTAGACTCAGGGAAGTCGTGTTCCAATGCCCCGAACGCAAGCGCCAGCTCGAATCCATCCTGCATCCCATGGTATTCGATGCCATGCAGCGGCAACTGGCGACACTGCGATCGGACTACTGCATCCTGTGCATCCCGTTGTTACTCGAAACCAAACAACAAGCGTTCGTGGACCGGATTCTCGTCGTCGATTGCCCCGTAGAATTGCAATACGAGCGAGTCAAAAACCGGGACGGCCTGGAGATGACCGAAATTGGCCGCATCATCCAATCCCAGGTCAGTAGGCAGGAAAGACTCGCCGCCGCGACCGAAGTCATTGAAAACTCCGGGCATATGGAACAGCTTGTGGAACAAGTGGAGAAACTCCATCGAATGTATCGCACCTTGGCACGGAATTGACGCCCTGCTACGACCCTGAACCTATTGACTAATCGCCTCGATCGGTCAAAATGTCCGCCATTGATAGGTTCGATCAAGCTCAGGCCGTTAGGTATAGGGAAATTCCATCTCACCGGGCGCAGCGGAGCCGAAAGACAAGGTCACGTCCGGGCGCAAAGTGCCCTGGCTCATTACCAACACCTTAAATTGACGCTATCGGCATTGCGCCACTTTCCGACACTCACTTACCAACTTCAATCACCACCGGCGCCCACATTGAACGATCTGGTTCTCTATGAGTTTCCGTTGAACGAACGGATTCGGGTATTCATGCGTCTCGAACAGCTTTTCCAGCAATCCGACCATTTCATGCGGGGAAATTCGGTCTGGGACAGCCGCGCGGTCGTCGCGACCCTGCTCGAAATCCTCACAATCTTTAGCCGCAATGACCTCAAGAGCGAAATCCTGAAAGAACTCGATCGGCATGCAGGCATTCTGAACAAAATGGCCAACAGTCACCAAATTGACCCGGTCAAGTTGGAGAACTTCCTGAGCACCCTCGACCAGATCAGCAACCAACTCTATTCGACGCCGGGCAAGATCGGGCAGTTACTGATGGAAAGCGAACTGTTCAAAAGCATCTCCCAGCGCAGTTCGATCCCCGGTGGCACCTGCGCCTTCGATCTCCCGGCCTATCACTACTGGCTGCAACAGGAAGAGAGTAAGCGGAGGCAGAATCTGGATCAGTGGCTGCAACCATTCGAACTCATTCGAACGTCCATCGACCTCCTGCTCAATTCGATTCGTCAGAGTTCGACACCTACCCAAGAGCAGGCGCAGGCCGGCTTTTTCCAAAAAACTCTTGATCACAGCTTGCCCTTCCAACTCCTGCGCGTGGGTCTTGATCGCGCGCAACCCTACTTCGCCGAAATCAGCGGCGGCAAGCATCGTTTTACCATTCGCTTCATGATTGCTACTGCTAGCGAACGGCCGTCGCAAAGCGCCGAGGATGTGGAGTTTCAACTGACTTGTTGCATGTTGTGAATCTCAATGTTCGCGCTTTCGTCCGCGGGCGTGGCGGACGGTAGCAGCGCGTAGCCAGCCGGTCGTAGCCTGGCCGCTCGCGGCCACAGCCGGAACAAACACCCCGACTATGAGCGCGTGACTGCAGTTCCACTGCCAAGGCCGCGATTGTGCCTCTCCCTCGACTCAGCATACTGCGCTGTACACGAACGATTTGACAATCGGGATTCGATTGAGGATAGTCTTGATCTGCATCACGCCACCTGCACCCAGATCACTGTTGAACGCTCACTTCCCCGTGACCAGCGCGCGGCGCGGGATGCTCCTCTAGTCAGCCATTTCTCTTTGCCCACAAATTCTTCCGGCGAGCCCTTATTATTAGGGTATCTACCGCAAGACAAAAGATCAATGATAATTCGGTTATATAAAACGTTAGTAAATATTTACAGAATCCTAAAATACAGAAATAACCCGATCGAATATTACAGACGCTCAGGGGTTACTTTTGGTCAAAATTGCCGTCTAGTTGGCAAAAACGATTTTGGTCGCGAACCCTTTCTAGTAACAATAGGCAATCATGTCAGCATTACCACAAGCACTTTTTTAACCCATGATGGCGGAGTTTGGGTTTTTCGCGAAGAAAAACCTACTGTCGACATCATCAAGCCCATAAACATTGGCAACAATGTTTTTATTGGGGCAGATTGCCTGATCCTCCCCGGTGTAACAATTGGAGATAACGTAGTGCTAGGCGCGAGAAGTGTAGTTACCAAGGATTTGCCACAAAATGGTGTCTACGCGGGAGTTCCGGCAAGATTTATCAAATCCATTGACGATTACTGGAAGGGTATTGAGCCGAATATTCTACATACCAAAGGATTATCCAGAGACGCAAAGGAGGCCTTTTTAAAAGACATCTATAAGCGGTAACAATATTGAACCGGCGCTCTCAAGTCTGAAGTGCAACACGTTTTTTTAAGTTAATTTTTCCCGGAGAAAAAACCTCGCTTGGCGTTTCAAAGCTGAGGCATTTTCGTGGGCGGTTACTGAGCCGTTTAGCGATAGCACTCAACTCCGCTTGGCCGACTTGGGAGAGGTCAATACCCTTGGGCAGGCACTCGCGGATCAAGCCATTCACGTTTTTGTTACTGGTCCGATGCCAAAGACTATGGAGTCGGCAAAGTACACTTGGATGCGCATCCGTTAGGCCAGAAATCTGCGGTGACTTTGTTTATTGTCGGGTTATCATAGTCGATGCTATTCTTTTTTTTGGGCCAACTTTAAGCCTAGACAGCTAACTAAAGCTCAAATACGTAGTCGAATCCTGTCATGGGGAAGGTTCACTGCTTATATGAAAGCTGCTCGGTGTTTCATTATGAGAGTTGTGTTATTAACATAATAAGCGAGGAATCTTTTTAAAACGCCCAATGACTTTGCTTGGTTATGGTTGTCTTATATTATTCAAATTGCACACGTGTAAAGGAATCATTGTGATCCGTATATTAATTGGCTTTGACCAGCGCGAAGCGGTTGCATACCATACTTTTTGCCAAAGTATCTTGGAAAAGGCTTCGCAACCCGTTTCTTTTACTCCATTAGCGCTAAACTCCTTGAATTTCTATAGAGAAACACATACGGACGGTAGTAATACATTTATTTATTCGCGCTTTCTTACCCCCTTTTTGTGCAATTTCGATGGGTGGGCTATCTTCGCCGATGGCGATATGGTTTGCCGCGATGACATCGCCAAATTATGGGCATTGCGGGATGAGAGCAAGGCGGTGCTCTGCGTTAAACATGACTATCAAACCAAAGAACACAGCAAATATCTAGGTAACAAAAACACGGACTATCCCAGAAAAAATTGGTCAAGTGTGCTTTTGTGGAATTGCTCGCATCCTAAACATAAAATCCTAACGCCTGAGTTTATAATGCAGCAAACAGGGGCCTTCCTGCATCGGTTTACCTGGCTGGATGACGGAGAGATAGGAGACTTGCCAAAGGAATGGAATTGGCTCACCACTGAATATGAAGATAACTATGACGCGAAATTGCTCCACTATACCCTTGGAACGCCTTGTTTCAAAGATTACTGGATTGCTGACATGGCTGACGAGTGGCATCATTGCTACGCACGTACTCAAGAAGGAATGTATTCATAATACCGTACGGGATAATATTTTTGACATTAGCTAAAGAGATTGCTCAAACTTCTATTACGCAGAGCAAATAGGCGCACAAGTGCAGTTACAGTTAGTCTATCGGTTATTTCGTCTTATTCG
>DATIXD010000155.1:0-5102 GCA_035518875.1 Methylococcaceae bacterium
CGGAGCGCATCAGGAGAAGCGAAGAGGCAAGGCCGTGTATTGGCTCGAACGAATAGTCCAAACAAGCTGCGGTTTTTATGTGATTTCGGTACTCTGATTTGGCCCACTTCGGAACTTTGATTTGGCCCACCTTTGATCGGGAGCCCACCATTCATTCCGAGCGTATTGGCGGAATGGGGGTGGGACCTTGGACTGGAGATCGAAGGTGGAGCTGTTCGAGAACATCCGAAGAGAGTACGAGTTCGGCGCAGGAACGATTGCCGGCGTGGCGCGGAAGCTCGGTGTTCACCGCCGGATGGTTCGTGAAGCGATTCGCAACGCCCTGCCGATGGGACGAAAGAAGCCTGACCGCCCCCACTGGAAGCTCAAGCCGTTCATTCCCCTGATTGAAGACATGCTCGAGGCCGACCGCGGAGTGTGGCGCAAGCAGCGGCACACGGCGCATCGGATCTGGCAGCGGCTCAAGGCCGAAGTTCCCGACTTCAACATCAGCGAGAGATCGATCCGCAAGTATGTGCGGAAACGCCGACTGGCCCTGGGCATGATCGGGCGCGAGACATGCGTGCCCCAGAGCTATCCCTGGGGTTCGGAGGGGCAGGTGGACTGGTACGAGGCCTACGCCGACCTCGGCGGTGAACGCGTCTGCCTGCAGGTTTTCGAGATGCGAAGCATGGCCGGCGGCGGGTCGTTTCATCGGGCCTACCTGCGGGCAACGCAGCAGGCGTTTCTCGAAGCGCACGAGCTCGGGTTCGCCCGTTTTGGCGGTGTCTTCAAACGCATCAGGTACGACAACCTGAAACTGGCGGTGAAACGGATCCTTCAAGGACACCGCCGGGAGGAGACTGCCCGATTCATTGCCTTCCGTTCGCACTGGCGGTTTGAGGCAGTGTTCTGCACTCCCGGCATCGAGCACGCCCATGAGAAAGGGGGCATTGAAGGAGAAGGGGGCTACTTTCGCCGCAATCACTGGGTTCCTGTTCCACAAGCCCGGGACCTGGATGATCTGAATGAACAGCTATTGGCCGCCTGCTACGAGGACGAGCAGCGCAAGATCGCCGGCCGGGAGATGACGGTCGGTCAAGCCGTCCTGGCGGAAAGGGAGCACCTTATCCCCCTGGCGGAGGAGGGATTCGACCTGGCCGCAGCCAGCTTTCCGATCGTCGACCGCATGGGAAGGGTCAAGGTCCGGAACAACTTCTACTCCGTCCCCGTGCGAGCGGGCCTGGAAGTTCAAGCCAGAGTCTACGCGAGCCACGTGGAGATCTGGCACGAGGGAAAATGTGTCGCCCGGCATGAGCGCTGTTACGGAGTGTATCAGGAGCGTCTCGAGCTGGAGCACTACCTGGAACCGCTCGAGCACAAGCCCGGAGCTCTGGCCGGCAGTAAGCCGCTCGAGCAATGGCGGCAGAAAGGACGCTGGCCCGCCAGCTACGACCGGATCTGGGAACGATTGATAGCGCGCAACGGCAGGCAGGACGGCACACGCCGGATGATCGAGCTCTTGCGACTTGGCAAGGATCATGGTTATGAGAAGTTGCGCGAGGCGGTGGAGTCGGCTCTCGAACTGGGCAGCTGTGACATCTCCACGGTGCAATATCTCCTGACCGCTGGGCAGCTCGATCGCGCCCGTCCCGAACCGATCGATGTCGGCCAGCTGAGCTGCTACGAAAGACCGCTTCCGGTCCTGACCGATTACGACCTGCTCCTTGCTCCGCAGGAGGTGGCGCCATGACCGAACAGCGCGCAGCCCTCGTGGAAACGGTAATCGCACAGCACTGCAAAACCCTGCGCTTGCCCACCATCGGCGCACAGTTCGTTCGGATGGCCGCCGAGGCGATCAAGGGCAAGGAGAGCCATATAGAGTACCTCGAAGCATTGCTCGCCGCGGAACTGGAGGATCGGGAACGACGGACCGTGGAACGGCGCATCCGCGAGGCCCACCTGCCCAAGCTTAAGACCCTCGAGGAGTTTGAGTTTTCCAAGGCGCCGACGATCTCGGCGGCCCAGATCCGAGAACTGGCCGAGGGCGGCTATATCGATCGTACGGAACCAGTGGTCCTCATGGGCGATTGCGGCACGGGCAAGACTCATCTGGCGACCGCCTTGTGCGTTGCTGCGTGTCGGCAAAGACGACGCGTCCGATTCACGACGGCGACGGCCCTGATCAACGAGTTCGTCGAGGCCAGGCAGGATAACCGCGTAGGCCGCCTCCTGGCTCGCTGGTTTCGCTACGATTTGCTGGCCGTCGACGAGGTCGGCTACGTTCCGCTTGCGGACGTTGGAGCGGAGTTTCTCTATCAGGTCGTCTCCGAACGGGCCGAACGCGCGGCCTTGATTATTACCACCAATCTTGGATTCTCCGAATGGACCCAGGTGTTTGCCAATGCTCGATTGTGCAAGGCGATGGTCGACCGCGTAACCGACCGGGCACACATCATCGACACGGGCCAGGAGTCTTACAGATTCCGACGCACGATGGAGAGCAGAAAGAGGAAAGGCGGCGGGAAAGGGGGCAGCCATGAGTAGCCCGTCGATCAATGCGGCGGACGGAAGCCTCCACTTGAAGGAACCCTGTGGTTGGTTTGCTGCCGGCGCCTCCTTTCGCAAGGCGCTCCGGATCCTTTCGGATGGTGCGTTCAAGTTGTTCGCCCATGTTTGCCTGCAGGCAAACCGCCGGACTGGCCATCTCGAAACCACGCAGGTGGAACTCGCAAAAGCGATCGACAAGTCCCGGCGCATCGTGGGGAAGTATGTGAAGGAACTCGAACGCAAAGAGGTATGCACGGTTCGATCGGGAAGGAACCAGCATGCACGGACGTGCTTTGAGATTCGCGAGAACTACTGGCCCTACCTCCGAACGCAGGATGTCACGAACACCGATGTGCCGTTGGCTGATCGCTACGTCGGCACGATCAAGAACCGTTTCCTCGCCATTGGCTGCACAGTCGGGAAGTTCAGTGCCAGGGATGTGCAACTTGCCCAGGATCTCCAGCGGCGCGGAATCCCGCTTGAGACCGTGCAGGATGCACTGCTCATGGGGGCGGTGAGAAAGTATGTTTCCTGGTTCAACGGCGGATCGCTTCAACCGATTGGAAGCCTCGCATACTTCGCGGCGTTGATAGCGGAAACCCAGGACAGGCCGTTTCCCGCGGGCTACAGAGAGTATCTCGAAGCAAAGGTAGTGAAGTTCGCGAGAGAGTGGGCGGAGAAATCTCCGAAGACGCCAGAAAACGGGGCATGTCTGGGTGTGGGCAATGCGAAGATCGTCCAATAGCGACCCGTTATCGAAGCGTTTTTCTCTGAGGTCACCCGCAAAAACCGGGTTTTGCACAGGCCAAAGCGGTGCTTGCGAAAAAAGGTAACAAGCAAAAATGCAGGAAAGAGACGAGAAGATGTTGATTATCTATTAGATAGGGTGGGCCAAAATAAAGTTCCGAAATGGGCCAATTACAGTTGCCGAAACCAAGCGGAAGCTGGATGATCTGGAAGGTACCTTGCGATGGGGGCAAGGCGATCCAGGTCACAAGGGACCAGGGCATGGATGCCTGCGAATCAGCTGATGGGTATGTGTATTACCATGGCTACAACGATCTCCAGAAAAAAGGTATCTGGCGGGTGCCTGCTTCAGGGGGCACGGGGACGCTCGTGCTGGACAAAGAAATCGATTCTCTGGTTTGGGATTTATCAGACCGGGGCATCTACTTCATTGATCGCGCAGCCAAACCGGTAGCAACCATATGTTTCTACGATTTTGCGACACGGTCCGTAAGTACTCTGGCTCCTGTCCATGGTGATCCGGAATTTCAGACTGTGAATTCTCACCTTCTTTCCCCCACTTGAGGCGGTAGATTCTGACAACCTTTCCCCCGGGGGATTCTCACGACCTTTCCCCCACCTTGAGGGGGAGATTCTCACGAGCTTTCCCCCACCCGATTCTCAGGGGCATTCCCCCACCCCCTTGTAGCTCGACCAACAGGTGTGCCATTCCCTTTTCCAAAGGGAGGAATGAATGGCATACCGGGAGGTTCGAGTCGTGGATTACAAGGAAGTTGTTCGACGCTGGATGGCCAGGGATGGGCTCCGTGCCCTGGCACGAGGAACGGGTCTGGACCGCAAGACTGTTCGTCGGATTGTTCGTGCTGCGGAACATTTGGGGCTGAAACCCGGGGATCCGCCCCCCGACGATAAAACCGTGGCCGCCCTCATCGCTGAAGTGAAGGGCTCTCATTCCCCGACCGCACCAGGGGAAACCGAGAGATCCCTTTTTCCGTACCAGGATCGAATCTGTCGATGGGTGAAAGAGGACAAGCTCCTATTGACGAGGGTGCACGACCTTCTCGCCCGGGAAGGCGTCCTGGTTCCCTATACATCGCTGCATCGCTTCGCCCGCAAATGGTGTGACTTTGGCCGGGCGTCGTCGGTCACCGTTCGCCGGATAGACGGCAAACCCGGAGAGTACGCCGAGGTGGACTTCGGCCGACTCGGGTACCTGCAGGAACTCGGCAATGCCAAACCCAGGGTCGTCCATGGCTTCGTCATGGTGCTCGGTTACAGCCGGCTTTCCTGTGTCGTCCCGGTTTTCCGTCAGGACCTGGAATCGGTCGTCCGCTGTTTCGAAGAATGCTTCAGCTTCTTTGGTGGTTGTTCCGGTCGGATTGTCATCGACAACCTGAAGGCTTGCATCGACCTGGCTGATCCCCTCGTCCCCCGGTTCAACCGGACGTTCCTCGAGTACGCCGGCTTTCGCGGATTCATCCCGGATCCCGCGCGACCCTACCACCCCAAAGACAAACCCGCCGTGGAACAGCACGTGCGCTATGTTCGGGAACGTTTCTTCAAAGGTGCTGCATTCGTCGATCTGGACGACGTCGCACGCCGTGCGCTCGTTTGGTGCCGTGAAACCGCCGGCCGTCGTGTTCACGGAACTACCCGGTGTGTCCCGCTCGATATCTTCGAATCGGAGGAAAAGAGCGCTCTCGTTCCGCTGAAGCCCGAGCGTTTCGTCGTGCCGAAGTGGGCGACGTGCACGGTCCATCCGGATCATCACGTCCACTTCGGTTCTGCTTTGTACTCGGTGCCTACCCGCTATATCGGCAAGGAAG
>DATIXD010000156.1:0-18637 GCA_035518875.1 Methylococcaceae bacterium
GCGAGGCCGGCGTAGCCGCCGCCGACGATCACCACCCGCGGATTTCTGCGCCGCCCGAATCCCGGCAGGAAGCTCATGCCGGTTCGCCTGCCTCAATACTGGCCACGGCCGCGCCCGTGCGTGCTTTTCCATATGGAAACCACCAGCCACAATGCCCCAACCGCCGCGCCGACGTAGCCGAGCAGCCCGAATGCCGGCAGACCGAACAGGGTGGGACCGCCGCCCACGGTCATCACGATGGAGGAACCCACGATCAAGGCGGCGGTGACCAGGCCGACGGTGAGCCAGCTGGCGGCGGTTTCGACTTGCCAGCCGAAATGGTCCAGCCGGCTCATGTCGATGTTGAAGGTGAGCGTGCCTTTGTGGGCGGCGCGCAGCAGGCGCCGCAATTCGCCCGGCATGTCGGCGACGATGTCGAAGAGTTGCACGACGTTGCGCCAGCCGCGCCGGGCCAAAGCTTCCGGCTCATAGCGCTCTTTCAGGGCCTGCTCCAGGAAGGGGGCGGTTTGAGAAAAGATATCGAAGTCAGGATCGTTCTGCCGCCCCATGCCGTCCAGGGCCACCAGCGCCCGGAACAGCAAGCCGAGATCCGGCGGCAGCGCCAGATCATGCTGGCGCATCAGCTGGGTGAGCTCGGACAGCATGATCGTCAGGCTGATCTGCTTGAGCGGAGCGCCGTAATAGCTGTCGATGAAGGTGTCCATGTCCACGATCAACCGGTCCGGTTCCACATGGGACGAGCCCGACCAATCCAGCAGCACTTCCGCCGCGTTGACCGCATCCCGCTCGACGATGGCGTACAACAGGTCCACCAACTGGTTGCGGCGCGCCTCCGACAAGCGTCCCACCATGCCGAAATCGATGAAGGCGATGCGGTTGTCCGGTAGGTAAAGCAAATTGCCGTCATGGGGGTCGGCATGGAAAAAACCTTCTCTGAGGATCATTCGCAGCACCGCATCCGCCCCCACTTTGGCCAGCGCCCGGCGGTCGAGGCCGGCGGCTTTGATCGCGGTCTCCTCCAGGCCGGCGAAGCCTTCGATGTAATCCTGAACGGCAACCCGTTCGCTCACGTAGTCCCAATGAATTCGGGGAATGACGATCATGGGGTCGTCGAGGAAAATGGCCGCCATGCGGTCGGTGCTACGGCATTCGTTGATGAAATTCATCTCGCGCCGAATGGAGAGCCCGAACTGGCGGACGACTTCGGTGGGATGGAAGTTGCTCAGTTCCGGGAATTCGAATTCGAGCAATTTTGCCAGTCGGTCCATCAGACGCAGATCGGCTTCCACGACTCTCTGGATGCCCGGTCGACGGATCTTGACGATCACCTGGGCGCCGTCGTGGAGGCGGGCACGGTGCACTTGGGCAATGGAGGCGGCGGCGATGGGTTGGGTGTCGAACTCCGCAAAGACGGTTTCCACCGGCGCTTTCAAGTCCGCCTGCAACTGCTCCCGCAATTGCTCGAACGGAACCGGCACTACTCGGCGCTGAAGCTTTTCCAATTCATCGATCCACTCCGGCGGAAGCAGATCCACGCGGGTGCCCATGATCTGCCCGAGCTTGATGAACGTCGGCCCCAGATCCTCCAGCGCCCGCCGAACTCGCTGCGGCAGCTCCATCTGCGCCTGCTGCTCGGCGTATTTCCAGTGCAGCGTTTTGCCGGCTTTCTCCAGAAATGAACGAATGCCGAGGCGATTCACCATCTCGCCGAAGCCGTAACGGATCAGCACCGAGGCGATTTCCTGCAGGCGTCCCAAGTCGCGAATCGCACCCAATGTTTCGGTCAGCATGTTCCAGTGGCTTATGGCGTGGGATTGGCAATAGCGTCGGCGGTCAGCCTACTCTCAACACTTTCGCGCCGCGAACCCTTCGGGTCTTGAGTTCCAGCAACGCTCGGTTGGCGTCTTCCAGGGCATATTCCTCGATTTCCGGGCGGATTGGAATTTCTGCGGCCAACTCAAGGAATGCTCGCACATCGCTGCGGGTGACATTGGCGACGCTTTTGATCTCCTTCTCCATCCACAGATGGGTCGGATAGTCCAATCGCAACAGATAGTCCTGATCGATCGCCTCTTTGCGAATGGCGTTCACCACCAATCGGCCGCCGGGTTCCAGGTTTTTCAGCGCCTCCACCACCGGTTTCCAGGCAGGGGTGGTATCGATCACGCTGGCCAGCCCTTCCGGCGCTTGCTCGCCCGTTTCCCCGGTCCAAGCGGCGCCCAACTCCCGCGCGAATGCGCGCTCCTCCTCGCTGCGGGCGAATACGAAGATTTTCACGTTGGGATAGCGATGGCGCACCATCATCAAAACCAGATGTGCGGATGCGCCGAATCCGGTCAGCCCCAGGTTCTGCCCGTCCTCGAGCGAGGCGAGTTTGATCGAACGATAACCGATAGCCCCGGCGCAGAGCAGAGGCGCCGCCTGCGCATCCGAGAATGCCGAAGGGATGGGATAGGCGAAGGCCGCCGGAACGGTCATGTACTCGGCATAACCGCCGTTCGCATCTCTCCCTGTCGCCTTGAATTCGCGGCACAAATTTTCGGTGCCTTCCAGGCAGAACCGGCAGACGCCGCAGGCCGAATAGATCCAGGCCACGCCCGCTCGATCGCCAGTGGCGAAGCCTGACACCTCGCGCCCCATCGTCTCCACATGCCCCACGACCTGATGGCCCAGCACCATCGGCAAACGGGGCGGTGCGGTTCTGCCCTCGATCTCGTCCAGCTCGGTATGGCAAACGCCACAGGTCGACACCCTGAGCAAAATTTCTTCGTCTCCAGGAACGGGTATGGGTAACTCAACGAGTTCCAGCGGACTCTCACACGCCGGGAGGCTCGCAAGTTTTTTCAAGATCATGGCTTTCATCGGCTTATTCCTTGCTCAAATCAACCGCATTCTGTGGCCCCGGCAGCAGCAATGCAACTTGATCGGGGAATATAGCGTCTAATTTGCGAAATGCCTCTTTCTGCCTGAAAATCCGGAAGCAAAGATACCGCAAACCGGGTATTTCCCTTCGCAGACAAACCGTGGCAGGTTGAAACTGCCCGATTCTTTGGAGGAGATGACCGATGAAGCTTGAATTGCTGAAATCCGATCTTGTCCAATTCGCCCCGGAACACGGGAAGTCATTCACTGATGAGAGCGCTTTTGATGATCAACCCAGGCCGGGACGGATCGACCGCTGGGCACTCGATCAACTATTCGCCGGTATTGGACGCCCGCCTATCCGGTTGCGATTGTGGAACGGTCTGGAAATAAGCCGCGCGGACGACGCGCCCGTGGCCACTATATACATTCATGACCGTGTCACCCTGCTGAAGCTGCTGGTGTATCCCGATTTGTACTTTGGCGAGGCCTATTGCAGCGGGGCGCTGGAAGTCGAGGGGGAGCTGGTCGAATTCCTTGAATACTTGTATCTAGCGTTGGCCGATGCGCCCGCGCGCAGTCTTTTCCACCGGCTTTTGATCCGGGGGATATATCATCCTCAAGACACCACGCTGGAAGATTCCAAAGACAACATTCATCATCACTACAACATCGGTAACGAGTTTTACCGCCTGTGGCTGGATGACGAAATGGTTTATACCTGCGCCTATTTCCGCTCTCCCGACGACACGCTGGAACAGGCCCAGGTGGACAAGATGGATCACGTCTGCCGCAAACTGGAGCTGAGCCCCGGTCTGACCGTGGTGGAGGCCGGATGCGGGTGGGGTTCGCTCGCGCTCCATATGGCCCAACATTACGGCGTGAGCGTCAAGGCGTACAACATCTCCCATGAACAGATCCGCTACGCGCGTCGACGCGCTCAAGAGCTCGGGTTGCAGGAGCGGGTTGAATTCATCGAGGACGACTATCGCAACATCGGCGGCCAGTTTGACGCATTCGTGTCCGTGGGCATGCTGGAGCACGTGGGTCCCAGGCATCTGGACGCCTTCGGCGAAGTGATCCGGCGTAGTCTGAAAGACTCCGGGCGGGGCCTTATCCATTTTGTCGGTCGCAATCGACCAGGGCCCATGAATGCATGGATCGAGCGGCATATTTTTCCGGGCGCCTATACGCCCGCCCTCAGCGAGGTTGCCAAAATCCTGGAGCCGGGAAACTTCAACGTCCTGGACGTCGAGAATATCCGACTGCATTATGCCAAGACCCTGGAGCATTGGCTCGCCCGTTTCGAGCGGATTGTTCCGCAGATCACCGGCACGTTCGGAAAAGCCTTCGTCAAGGCTTGGCGCTTGTATTTGGCTGGTTGTATTGCCGGGTTTAACACCGGTGACATGCAGTTATTCCAGATTGTATTCAATCGCTACGGCAACAACCATGTGCCGTGGACGCGCGAATATTTGTATCGGCCCCCGCTTCGCCGGGAGGATGAATAATGCTTGACTGCGATGCGCTAATCGTCGGCGGAGGGCCGGCGGGTTCCAGCTGCGCCCGGCAACTTCGACGGGCGGGCTTGGATGTCGTCGTCATGGACAAACAGAGCTTTCCCCGTGACAAGGTGTGCGCCGGATGGGTCACGCCGAGGGTGCTCGCCGAAACAGGGGTGGACGCCGGGGAGTACGCCGCTACCGGACGCGTGATTCAACCCATCACCGGATTCCGCACCAGCATCCTCGGCGGGAAAGAAGTGGAGACCCGGTATGGGCGGATAGTGAGTTACGGCATCCTGCGCCGCGAATTCGATCATTATTTGTTGGAGCGTAGCGGCGCCCGGCTTATCTTGGGCGAAGCCTTCAAAGGCATGGAGTGGAGCGGCGGCCACTGGATCGTCAACGGCCAAATCAGAACGCCCCTGATCGTCGGTGCGGGCGGACACTTTTGTCCTGTCGCACGCCACTTCGGCGCCGAGCTCGGTAGCACCGAATGTGTCGTCGCGGCACAGGAAGTGGAATTCGAGATGACTCCGCGGCAGCGAGCGGCCTGTCGCATTGTCGGCGAAATCCCCGAACTGTTCTTTTTGGAGGACTTGAGTGGTTATGCCTGGTGCTTCCGTAAAGGCGATGTGCTCAACGTTGGTCTGGGACGCCAGGACAACCGCAATCTGTCCCAATACGTGGACGATTTCGTGGCGTTGGTGAAGGCGCAAGACAAGATTCCCGGCGATATGCCTATGCGTTTTCGCGGCCACGCCTATCTGCTTCATGGGGAAAGCGAGCGCCAGTTAGTGGAAAACGGCGCGCTGCTCATCGGCGATGCGGCTGGGCTTGCCTATCCTCAAAGCGGCGAAGGCATATGCCCTGCTGTCGAGTCGGGATTGCTGGCGGCCCGGGCTATTGTCGATGCACGAGGCGATTATTCTCCCGAGCGGCTGAGCGCGTACCCAAAAGCGCTCGCTAAGCGCCTCGGCCCTAGGGAAAAGAGGGAAAAGAGCCGATTTTCCGATCTCCTGACCGCCCCGCTGACGCGCAACGTCATCGACAAACTCATGGGCGTTCCCTGGTTTGCTCGCCACGTTCTGATCGACCGCTGGTTTTTGCATTCGCGCCAAGCGCCCTTGGAGATTTGAGCGGTCCCATCAAGCGTTTCGAATCATTCGCCCCAGCGGTCAAGCCATTCGCATTTTTTTAAGATGCGCGTGAACGGTTTGGCAAAATAACTGTCTTACTTGGGTTGGTGCGAAGCTCGAACGCTTCTGCTAGACATTTCAACCATCCCGCCGAACCGGATTGGCACAAATTGCCCTCGACTCGATGAGTGCTATCTGATTCCCCGTTTGTGGTTTTATGATACTGGGGCCTGGCAAAATGGCCATGGCTCAGTTTGTTCACTCGATTCAGGTATATTCATCCAATGTTAACCGGTTTCCTAAATATTCCCGTGTGGGGCCTTGTAATCGTTGCCTTGGTCTTGACTCACATCACGATTGCAAGCGTAACGATATTTCTTCATCGGCATCAGGCCCATCGGGCCTTGGATATCCATCCGATCATGAGTCATTTCTTCAGATTCTGGCTGTGGCTAACCACCGGCATGATCACCAAGGAGTGGGTGGCGGTTCATCGCAAACACCACGCGAAATGCGAAACCGTCGAAGACCCCCATAGCCCGCAGGTGTTCGGGATCCGCAAGGTTTTACTAGAGGGGGCGGAGTTGTACACACAACAGGCCGAGGACCCCAAAACCACGGAGAAATACGGCACCGGCACCCCCGACGATTGGCTGGAGAACAATGTTTACCGCCGGTTTCCCCATGTGGGGCTCGCCATCATGCTCACCACGGATGTCGCTTTGTTCGGCGTGCTCGGGCTGACGGTGTGGGCGGTACAGATGCTGTGGATACCGTTTTGGGCCGCCGGCGTGATCAACGGCTTGGGTCATTATCGGGGTTACCGGAATTTCGAGACCCAGGACGCCGCGACCAATTTATTCCCGATCGCGATCCTGATCGGCGGCGAGGAGCTGCATAACAACCACCATGCCTATCCCTCGTCCGCCAAACTTTCCAGCAAATGGTGGGAGTTCGACATCGGCTGGTTTTATATCCGGGTGATGGAGATCCTGAAACTGGCCCGCGTCAAAAGGCGTGCGCCCAAATCCAGAATCGAATGGGAGAAGCCGCTGGCCGATCGCGAGACCTTGCTGGCGGTTGTGAAAAACCGCTTCCACGTGATGGCTCTCTATGGCCGACGCGTGGTTGTGCCGGTATTGCGGATCGAATCCAAAATCGCCGATGCACCTACGCGCAGATTGCTCAAAAAAGCACGGCCATTGATGGTTAGGGAATATCTGAGACCGGACGAAGCCGCGCGTACCGCGTTGAACCGCGCGTTGGAAACGAGCGAGGCGCTGGCCACAGTTTATCGGTTCAAGGAGCAGCTCAGGGCGCTGTGGACCAATGCCTCGTTCAGCCCCGAAAAGCGTTTGGAAGCTTTGCGGGAATGGTGCAGGCAGGCCGAAGCAACCGGTATCCAGTGCCTGCAGAATTTTGCGGCGGTTCTGCGGGGTTATTCTGTCTGTCAGAGCGCGTTGGCGTAACGAGCGGACGGTTGAAGTCTAAGGGCGGATGCGTTTTTGCTGTTCCGCCCTTGCCAACCGGAAACCATCGAAGATCCGAAATCCGTCCGATCCCAGGGATGTTTCCCGTCTCTGGGGTTCAGAATCCCGAGGAAATCAGGGTTTCAACCTTGCGCGTGGCCGCCTCGCATTCCGGTACGGCTTTTACCAGCTGCATCTTGGTTTTGATGCCGGGTTTTTGTCCGCCGGCCAATGCGGAAACCACTTCGTTCAATGGCAGACAGGCATAGTCCATCTTGGACTCGGCCCCGATGAGTTCGGTGCCGCTATTACGATCTCGTTGTCCATCCATGCCCGAGGTGAACATCAGATCATTGACTACGCTGTTATGGTGTCGAAAAACGTGCTCCACGTAGGCGGCAAACTCCGCCTCATTCATAGCGACCGCTTCGCCTTCCGGCGTCTCGGTGCGTATCGTCGAGCAACCGACGAACAAGGTCGCTGTGGCGAGAACCACGGTTCGTAGTGTTATTGGAAGCGGCATAGGAAAGACCTCGCCTTGCGATTCACGACTAAGCCTTGGTAGATATCAGGATGGGTGACGGACAGACGGAACCCATCATCCCAGAAAATGCCATTGGAAGCCACATAGTAAGATGGGGTTTGGAGTTGGAACCCCTCTGTGCCAGGGACCTCAGAGGGCGCATATATTCGCCGTAATCGGACAGGAAAGGCAACACAAGACTTGCGCGGATGAGAAAGAATATTGACGCAAGACTTGAGTCTATGTTTTCATTAAAAAATTTGGCGAATGCGATTTCTTGATTTAGGGATGAATTCGTGCCAGTTCTCTTCGCCGTTTCTGGCCATTCGGCAATCCATTGCTTTGATGAATAACGCTGGCGTAGCTCAGTCGGTAGAGCAGCTGATTTGTAATCAGCCGGTCGGGGGTTCGAATCCCTTCGCCAGCTCCAATAAACACAAAGGCTTGTTGATCTACGTCAACAAGCATTTTTTACTTGTGTAGACGATCAAAGTCTAGCTTTACAAAATTACGCGTGTAGTCGCACGACTACTATGAGGCCAGACCGGCCCTCCGGGTCGCGTATCTAAGTGGCGGCAACTGGACGGATACCAGACACATGCAAAGGAAGACAAAGTTACGTGCGCCGTAATCCCACCCCATGCTTTTCGCAAGATTGAGCGGGAAGTATGGGAGGCGGGAAGGCATCGGGTCGGGAGGTGCGCAACCCCGCCTGCCCTCAAGTCAGCTATTTTCCCAGTTTCCAGAAGCTCAGGCCGTCATAAGATGCGAGCTTGGGGCGCTGTCGTTGCGCCGGCGGTTTGCCATGACGCATGAGGTCGTAGATGTCGTGCAGCAGGGCCTCGGCTTGGGCGAAGTAGCTGTGGCCGAGCAGGTCGATGTCGAAGTCGGGCACTGCCACTGTGTCCACGCCTGCCGCCACGGTGTACGGCACGAAAAACCCGGCGCGCGGCGCGTCGTGCAGCTTGGCGGAGAGATGCACGGGCTTGTCGTGGGCCGAGGCGTAGAGCGTCGTGCGCTCGGCGTGCTCCGGGTAGAGGTGGGCTAGGTCGAGGAAGAGGTCGCGGTCCACATCGGGCGCGGCCAGGAAGACCTGGCCGAACTTCACCTTGCTCCGCCTCTGCGCGTTCGCCACGATTCTCTGCAGAGCGCGCAACAGGTCGCGATTGCCCGTGCTGTGGGCGATGACATGGATCTTCTCCGCGCCGCAGTGTGTGGTGAAGTCCACCAGGAAATCCGTGATGGCCGATTCGCTGGGTTCGATGGTGGCCTCATCGATCGGATAGCCCGTGACGCTGCCGGCTGGACGCGCCAGATCCGTAGTAGCCTTCAAGTCAACTCAAGCAATGGTTCCTCCATCGCCGCGATCTGCTCGCGGAGTTCATGGATGCGATCCTGCCAATAGCGCGGCGAAGCAAACCAGGGAAATGCTAAAGGAAAGGCAGGATCGTCCCAGCGCCGTGCGATCCATGCGGCGTAGTGGATCAGCCGTAGAGTACGCAAGGCTTCGACCAGATTTAATTCGCGCGGATCGAAATCGAAAAAGGTCTCGTAGCCGGCCAACAGATGGCTCAACCGGATACCCATCTCGGCGCGGTCCCCAGACAAGAGCATCCACAAGTCCTGTATGGCAGGCCCCATGCGGCTGTCGTCGAAATCGACCAGATGCGGGCCATCGTCGGTCCAGAGCACATTCCCGGCATAGCAGTCGCCGTGTAGACGCAGGGACGACACCTCTCCAGCCCGGTCGAAACAACGCCTAGCCCGCTCTAAGGCATGCTCCACGACAACGACGTAGGCCTCTTGCAACTCCGCTGGAATAAAGCCATGGGATAGTAAATAGTCCCGCGGCTCCTCGCCGAAACTCGCAATATCCAGAGTCGGCCGATCCCGGTAGGGCTTCAGGGCACCGACGGCGTGCATGCGGCCAATGAGCCGGCCCATGCGTTCCAGCGTAGCAACATCGTCGAATTCGGGGGCATACCCACCTTGGCGGGGAAAGACCGCGAACCGGAACCCTTCAAATTCGTGCAGCGTGGCACCGTCTTCATCGGCCATCGGCGGCACGACCGGTAATTCCGCTTCGGCTAGTTCCCGCATGAACGCGTGCTCTTCCAGAATGGCGGCGTTGTTCCAACGCCCGGGGCGATAGAACTTCGCGACTCGCATCGGCCCCTCGTCCATGCCGATCTGGTAAACGCGATTTTCATAGCTGTTCAATGCCAGCAGCCGTCCGTCGCAGCAAAAGCCAGCACTGTCCAAAGCATTCAGAATGCAGTCGGGGGAAAGTCCCGCGAAAGGTGCCGTATCGGTTTGGGAGTTCATAGTGTGAAACAGCATTGTAGTCTTTCCATGCATCAGTGTGACACCTCCCAATTTCGCGCGAATTATTGGCCCGGCAATTATTTTTCTTGATAGCTTCGCCAGAACTGCAAGGCTTCCGGCCGTCGCGATTAAAGAAGTTTAATTGCCGGATCTATAAGGGACTGTTTTCATACAATCGAAATGAGCTAGACCCGAAAAATCGATTGCTGACGCTGGGAAATGTTGCGAGCTGATTGACACCCCAATGAGTTAATCAATACCTTATAATGCACAACCCACCTTAATTTGAGCGGAATCATGCCCACTATCCCAGTCTGCCCCCAATGCGCCCTGGAGAACACTTATCCAGATGGAGACAACTATGTTTGCGCCGACTGCGGCCATGAGTGGCCGATGAAGGAGACCACAGACGCTGGTGATGTCGCAGATGTGGTGGTCAAGGATGCCCATGGCAATGTGCTGACCGACGGCGACACGGTCGTGCTAATCAAAGACCTGAAAGTTAAGGGCTCGTCCATCATTCTTAAAATGGGCACCAAGGTGAAAAGCATCCGTTTGCTCGGCGGTGACCACGAAGTGGACTGCAAGCTGGATACGGGTAATTTCATGCTGAAGGCCTGCTATTTGAGGAAGGTCTGAAAGACCTCTTCCAGCCTTTCCTGCCTATTTATACAAACGGGCTATCCCCTTCGCTCCATCAGTTACAAGATATAGATATGAGTGTCCCGCGTTGACGCGCTCCGGTGGCGGATACCTCCACAAGATGTCGGAGTTTGCTGAGCGAAGGGGATAGCCCACTTATACAAATGTTTCGAGACGAATGCACGCCGTCCGAGTAGGCCGGAGGCACGGATACAAGGAAAGCCTATTCTGCGCTTATCGGGTCCAGTTATCGCACCCCTCTGTCGCCTAAAAACGATCCAAATTGGATATTCTGTCCCAGATTTAACATATCGCCTGTTCAGCGAACAAAACTTGAGGAAGACCGTAGGGAGGGGCACGCCCGCATCGACCTTAGCCGCATGCAAACCCCTGTTAACAGGGATGGCTTCTGGAGTTCATTTTTGTTCCGCTTCCTGTGCGTATCGTCGCCGTGCCTCGTTTTCCTGGCGCGCGGCGTCAATTTCCCGCATCACGCTGCCCACGTCCGCCGGCTTTTTGCTGTGCTCGAAGTGGCCGGTCAGCTTGGCCTCGGGATGGAGTTCGCCGCTCTGGTAGAGCTTCCACATCTCCTTGCCGTAATCCGTGGACAGGAGTTCGGGAGCGAAGCGGCCGAAATAGGCAGCCATGTTATCGACATCCCGCTCGAGCATTCTGCGGGCATTGTTGTTGCCCGCGGCGTCGACGGCCTGGGGCAGGTCGATGATGACCGGCCCGTCGCTGCCGAGCAGCACGTTGTACTCGGACAAATCGCCATGGACGAGCCCCTCGCAGAGCATGCGGACGATCTGCGCGATCAGTACGCAGTGGTGCTCCCTGGCCTCCTCCGCCGTCATCTCAAGATCGTTGAGTCTGGGTGCGGCATGGCCGTCAGCGTCGGTCACCAGCTCCATCAGTAACACGCCATCGACGAAGGCATAAGGCTGCGGAACCCGTACCCCCGCGGCGGCGAGCCGGTACAAGGCGATCACCTCGCCGTTCTGCCAAGCTGCTTCCTGCTCCTTGCGTCCATAGCCGGTGCCCTTCTCCATGGCGCGGGCCCGACGGCTGCTGCGTACCTTGCGGCCTTCCTGGTACAGGACGCGCTGGCGGAAACTGCGCTGGTCGGCCTCCTTGTAGACCTTGGCGCAGCGGATATCAGTCCCGCAACGGACCACGTAGACGGCGGCCTCCTTGCCGCTCATGAGCGGGCGGATGACCTCGTCGACTAAGCCGTCTTGGAACAGCGGTTCGATTCTTTTGGGGATTTTCATTAGCGATATTATGCGCTGCTCTGTGCAACTCTGGCGCGCCATGGGCCGATATTTTCGTCGTAGGGCTCGGTGCGGGACACGGTGGGCCCAGATTATCAGGCGCCTACGAATGACTTTTTTGTCACTGACGGCTCATGATAGTTGTGTGGTTCGCCTATAATCCAGAGCGAACCCAGCATTAGCGCTGGATTGAGCCATCCAATCACCAGGAACAACCATTCATGAGCAAACGCCTGACCAAGCAAGAACTGATCGACGCCGTCAAAAGCCAGATTGCCGAGAAACGCCCCGAAGTGACCAAAGCCGACGTGGAAGCCATCACCGAGTCGCTTTGGGAGACCATTCGCAATGAAGTGGCGGCCGGAAATGTCGTCCCGATCCCGGGTTTCGGAATCTTTGAATTGAAAGAGAGCGCCGAACGAACCGGACGTAACCCGCAGTCTGGCGAGACGATTACGATTGCTGCGTCCAAAGCGGTGCGGTTCAAGCTGGCAGCCCCGTTCAAGGCGCAACTGAACGGCGGTTAGGGCGAGCACTTTGCCCGCATTCCCCGTTCAGGCTTTCGTTTGTCCGCGAAAATGACTCACGTGTGTTTTCAGCTTCTGGCCCGGTTTGAAAGTCACCACCCGCCGGGCCGTCACCGGAATCTCCTCGCCGGTTTTGGGATTGCGGCCCGGCCTTTGTTTTTTCTCCCTCAGCTGATAGCTGCCGAAGCCGGTGAGTTTCACCGCCTGCCCCAGTTCCAGCGAGGCTTTGATTTCCGAAAAGAACTGATCCACCAGTAACTTGGCATCCGGTTTGTTCATGCCCAGATCCTCAATGAGCTTTGCAGCCAAATCAGCTTTGGTCAACGCCATAAGTTCAGATTCCCCCATTCAAGTTCTTGTTGCCAAGTGTGCAAGTATAGGAGCAATCCAACCTGCGCTTTGCGCTTGAATCGGAGGAAAGGGGGCCTCTTCCAGCCTGGGAATAAAGAGCCTTGGGTCCTGTCTCGAGTGTGGCGCGATCTTTCATCACGGGCGATGGCAGCGGGGAGAGGCAGCGCCAGAGGCCGAGCAGCATCTCTGTCCAGCGTGCCAGCGGATGCGCGATCGGGTGCCTGCCGGGGAGCTCACACTGAGCGGAGCGTTCTTCACCGACCCCCGCCAGGAGATCATGAACCTCATCCATAATGCCGAGTCCGAGGCCCGGGCGGAATATCCTCTCGAACGAATCATGGATATCGTGGAAGGGGAGGATCGCACCGTGATCACGTTCACGGACGCGCATCTTGTGCACGGGATCGGGGAGGCGTTGCACCCATGCATATCAGGGCGAGCGGGATTTAGGATACACCGACGGGGATGCCCTCCTACGCGTCTCGTGGAGCCGTTAGCGACACCCGAGTCAATGGTCGCCGTTCACATCGGCGGGTCGATGGCCGCATGGGAAGCGGCTTTGAATCGCGTGGCCTAATTTACCTGACCACCATCATCGCAATTCCCCATTGTTTCAGTGGTGTACCTACCCGCTTAACGAAGAGGTGATACGATGGAAATAGTCAAATAAGCAAACCGCCGGATGCGGATGGCTTTGTCCGGAGATCTCGCGCCACAACTCCCGCTAAACAAATTTTGGTATATCAATTGGTTACGACGTCATTAAGGCAATATTTCGACGAACCAATGATGTTTTGATTTTTTGGGTTAGTTCTGGTGCGCCGGTTTAACGATGATTCGTTTTACCTTATGCGACACCGATGGAAGATTTCACGATGAACGACGCTGACTGTAAGGATTCGTGCGAAATTGGGTAACAGCAGAGGCGGCGCTGATTATCCGGGATTTTTATTTATCCATATGGAACGTGCTCATTGCCATAGCGCCCAGTGCGCTCAGGACAACGACCAACCAGGGCGGAATCTTCCAGAAAACGAGCAGTCCGAATGCCGCGAGGACCAGGCCGAAGTCGCCCGGCGAGAGGATGGCGCTGGTCCAAACGGGACGATAGAGCGCTGCCAGCAGTAGCCCGACCACTGTCGCGTTGACCCCTTTCAGGGTCGCCTGCATAGCGGCTTTGGTTCTTAGGGTTTCCCAAAATGGAAGGGCGCCGATCACGAACAGAAACGATGGTAGAAAGATCGTCACGAGGCAGATCAACCCGCCCTGCCATCCATTGGGCCGAGGGGTCATCAAGGTCCCCAGGTAAGCCGCAAAGGTGAACAGCGGACCGGGCACTGCCTGAGCGGCGCCATAGCCGGCGAGGAAGAGATGATCGCTGATCCAGCCCGGGGGCACGACCTGCGCCTGAAGTAATGGAAGCACGACGTGTCCGCCACCGAATACCAGGGACCCTGCCCGATAGAAACTATCGATCACGGCCAACAAGGGAATAGGGACGAGTTTTGTCAGAATCGGTAGCGCAATCAGCAGGCCGAAGAATACCGCCCAGGCTCCAACGGCGATATTTCGGCCGATCGTTAGACGTAATGGCAAAGACGACGGCGTTCCCGCCTCTGCGGATAGGAATTTCCACCCGATGAGAGCACCGCCGGCGATGATGGCGATTTGCCCGTAGGACGTGGGCCAAGCCAGCGTGCCGATCGCTGCCACGAGAGTGAGTGTTATCCGCGGACGGTCCGGACAGAAGGCTTTTGCCATGCCCCAGACTGCCTGGGCAACTACCGCTACGGCGACCACTTTAAGGCCATGTAACCAGCCGCTCTCCACCTTGCCGTTGAACGCGCCAACCCCATAGGCGAACAAGATGAGTGCCGTAGCGGAAGGAAGGGTAAAACCGATCCATGCGGACAGTCCCCCCAAGAGTCCCGCGCGCAGCATGCCGAGCGCGATGCCGACCTGGCTGCTGGCTGGTCCCGGCAAGAACTGGCACAGGGCTATCAGGTCGCCGTAGGCCTTTTCATCGAGCCATCGGCGGCGAGTAACCAATTCGCTTCGAAAATAGCCCAAATGCGCAATGGGGCCACCAAAAGAGGTCAGACCAAGCTTAAAGAAGACCCAGAGCACTTCCGTGACAGCATGCCGCTGATGCATGCGCTGTCCTATAGATTTAAGGGGCTGTCGCGGCAAATGCCTGCGGAGCCAACACCGGCTCGCTGGCGAAATCCTTCGGCAGTTCGCCCGTCAAACTGTTCAGGAAGGCCAACAGGTCATTAACCTGTCCTTCCGTCAACACCTTGCCCAGCTGCAGCTTGGCCATGATGTGAACGGCCTGCGGCAGGGTAGCCACCGAACCGTCATGAAAATACGGCGGGGTCATGGCCACGTTGCGCAGGCTCGGCACCTTGAAGACATATTTGTCGGCGAGCTCTTTGGTTTCATTGTATCGGCCCTCATCGATCGCCTGGCTGCCGGTCTCTTTCCAGTAATCCCCGAACATCCCGAACTTCTCAAACACCGAGCCACCGACGGCCACGCCGTTATGGCAGGAGACACAACCGAAATCGATGAATGTGTTTAATCCGTTTTGTGCCTGAGAGGTCAGAGCCTTGTCGTCACCCTTGAGAAAGGCGTCGAAAGGCGATGGCGTCACGAGGGTGCGCTCATAGGCGCCGATGGCTTTGCCCCAATTCTCCGGCTTCACCGGCGCCTGGTCGTTCGGGAAAGCTTGTTTGAACTCGGCCTCGTAGCCGGTCAGCGCCTTGAGCTTTTGGATGACGGCCGCATTGTCGGGATTTCCGAAACTGGCGTGCCCTATAAGCGCTTTCGTCGCCTGCTCCTCCACGTTCGCGCGATCGCCGATCCAGTGCGCCTTGAATTGGAGCGCGGCATTGAGCACGGTGGGGGCGTTACGGGCGTTCAGGCGATGCTCGGCGCCGATCGATTTGGGCAAGGCATCGGTCCCGTACAGGCCAGGACGATGGCATGTCGCGCAGCTCACGGTACCGTCCAGGGACAACCTGGGATCGAAAAACAGCTTCCTGCCAAGGACGACACGGGCGGGAGAGACCGGGAACTCCTCGGTTGCCATGTCCTGCGGGAGTGGCTTGAACCACTGATTCGTCTTTGCCATCAGCGAAATTTCAGCGGCTTGGGCCTGAACCGTCCCCGCAAGAAGGCCCGCTGCCCAGATAATCATGCGTACCATGGTCGTTCTCCTTTGGTCGAACGCCGCTGCCGTTAAAAAGACAACCAGCCCGGCTGTTTAGAAATCGTGATTTGCGCCATCGACAAGACGCGTTCAGCCATTATCTCCAGCAAATCGCGGTAGCTCGGTTTGTAGCTGACATAGCTGGCGTACCATCTGACGCATAAGGTGATGACGAAGCGGTCAAACTGGCGGCCTTTGAAACGATAATCGGCGAAGGTCATAGTCACGGTGCCGATTGTCCCCAATCCACGATAATTGCACCAGAGCCCTCAAAGTCATTGGGTGCCAAATGGTCATGTTATCCCAACCTCGCATCGGTAGTTTTTCTGTTCAGTAGATCCGCAAATTCGCGGGCCAGATTGACAAAGTCCGACGGCATCAGAACGATGGTAGTCGTGTTCTGCTCCGCACCAACCTCGGCAATCATCTGCATCCGTCTGAGTTCTAGCGCAATCGGATTTTCCGCAATTTGCCGTGCGCCGTCAGATAGTTTGAATGACGCTTCCTGTTCCGCCTCGGCTTTGATCAAGCGGGCGCGCTTTTCCCGCACTGCTTCTGCTTCTCGGGCCATAGCCCGCTGCATGGACTCGGGAATTTCGACGTCCTTCATTTCCACCAATTCGACTTGAATACCCCAGGCTTCCGTGGCGCCATCGACAATCCCTTGCAGGGCTTGGTTAATGGCGTTGCGCTCCTTCAACACTTCGTCCAAGAGGTGTTGGCCAATGATGTTGCGGAGACTGGTCAGCGCGATCTGGTGCACCGCCAGCCCGTAATCTTCCACCGCGATGACTGCTTTGGCAGGGTCGGCGACGCGATACCAAAGCACAGCATCGACTTTCACGGTGACGCTGTCCTTGGTGATGGTTTCTTGTCGCTCGACGGTGACTGTCCGAGTCCGAATGTCGATCCTCTTTTGCCATTCGACCAACGGAATGATCCAGTAAAGGCCGGGTCCTTTGATGCCTCGGAACCTTCCTAACCGAAACAGGACGCCCCTTTCGTATTCATTGGCGATACGAATACCCGCCAGAACGAAGGCGACGATAATGATGGCCGTGGTGATTATGGAATTCGCGTCTGATATTGCCATAAGGAACTTCGTCAGCGCTGGTGCTCTCGTTTAGGGTGTCGGGTGATCATTCGGATGGTCGCCCATCTTTCGACAGGCTGAATCCCGACGTGGTTTTCTGAACCTTGCTGAGTTGCGCCTCGATGCTATTCAAGCGACGCTCCATGGCTTGAAGTTGAAGCAAGATGCGCGCTTCGGCGTGTGGCCAAACTAGATGTTGTGGACACTTGCGTCAAGTGGGTAGCCCCTTATCAGGAATTTCGCTCTCGCTCACCTAATCACCAAATTTTGGCCAATTTTGAAACCCATCCACAGGAGGTCGTTGCAGAATTCGGAAGAAATTGTGCGCTAACGTTTTTTCGATAATACGCAGCTGTAACGGCTTGCAATCAAAGTAATGTACGGCTGGAATTCAATGAACAAACAAAAAACGGCGGGGTGAATAGCCCGCCGTTTCGTGCAGAGCACGTAGCGATCGCTCTTTATTGTGCAGCTTTCAGGTGAGTGACGGCCTCTTCGGCGGCTTTCCTCGCCGCGCTATCCATGCCCATCTTGCCGTGCTCGATCGCAGCCTCCAGGCTTTTGATCCCAGCATCCAGATGCTCATCAGCAGTTTTCGCATGGGTCTTCGCTGCTTCCGCATGTTCGGCGACAGTTTTGCCGTCAGCGGCCTTGGATGCGGCCTCAGCGTGTTTGAGGGCTTCTGCAATGTGGCTTTCCGCCGAATACGCGCAGAAGGAACCCAAGATCAGCGCGATGCCTGCCAAAAGACTAGTCAGTTTCGTGTTCATGGAAATACCCTCTTCAACGATTTATTCTTCGAATAGAACTTTGGATGCCAACTCGCGTTGACTTCCCGGATGTTAACAGATACCGATTTTCGGGATGTAAGCCCAAGAAAACAAGCGCTCTTCGGAAGAATTTGTGGATAGCAAGCAGGATAGTTGAGCAAGGATCCCCCGGCAGAGCCGGGGGGCTTTAGTTCGTGAGCCGCCCAAAGCCACTAAACGGGGTCGCTAACGCGGCCCCGACTCTCTTGGGCCACCTTCACGGTGGCAACTCAGCGTCACAGGCTCAGTTGGTCCAGTCGCTTGTCTTCCTGCTCCTGGTTGCGGATGTACTCTCGGATCGTCTCTTCATCCCGCCCCACGGTCGAGACGAAGTAACCCTGCGCCCAGAAGTTCTGGCCCACAAATTTGCTCTTCCGTTCAGCGTACACCCGGGCCAGATGAATCGCGCTCTTCCCCTTGATGAACTCGATCACTTGCGACACCTCGTACTTCGGCGGGATCGCAATCATCATGTGCACGTGATCGGGCATCAAATGCCCTTCCTCGATCCGGCTGTCCTTCTGCGCAGCGAGTTTCCGGAACACCTCGCCTAAGTGCTTCCGCAACTGCTCATACAACGTTCGGCGGCGGCACTTCCGAATAAACACGACGTGATATTTCCACTCCCACTTGGAGTGGCTTAGGCTCTCATATTCGTCCATCGGGATTCTCTCTCTGTCATGTGCTTTGCCGGCTCACGACGCGGAGGCTCCCCGATGGACCCCTGCAAATGTCGAACTACTGCTGCCTCCCCGGCAGAGCCGGAGGAACTCCCTTGTGGTTTAGAGGAGCCCCCTGCATCCTTCCAAACGGCCTGCTGTGTAGGCGTTATAAGTCAACGGCTCACCTGGAATGCGGAACCAGACTGCAGTATTATGAAATTTGAATGTTTGAAACCAAGGGAGAACTGCTA
>DATIXD010000157.1:0-4905 GCA_035518875.1 Methylococcaceae bacterium
TGATTGAGCTCGAAAGACGCGGGCACAGTGCAGAGCTGATTTTGGCGAGGAGCCATCTGCGGGAACTGGCGCCGGAGCTGTTTGCTATTTACATGGCGCGACGTGAAGCGGGGCGCGGGTAGCGCAATTCGTGCACTAAGATAGATTTGACTTAAAAAGCGTTCGAAGTGAAAATGCAAAGTTCTTAAAAGATTTCCGGCGCGGAGTTTTCAATCATGTATGCGGTTATTCAGACGGGCGGCAAGCAATATCGAGTCAAGCAGGGCGAAACCCTGAAGATTGAGACTCTTGGTGCTGAGGCCGGCCAGCAAGTCGAGTTCGACAAGGTGTTGATGATCCAATCCGATGCGGGTGTCAAAGTCGGCACGCCATTCGTCGCTGGCAGCAAAGTGACTGCGACGGTGAAGGCGAATGGCCGGCACAAGAAGATCAGCATCATCAAATTCAGGCGGCGCAAGCACCACATGAAAAGGATGGGGCATCGTCAGAATTATACGGAAATCCAGATCACCGGCATCTCCGGTTAACGACAGGAGACACTCTCATGGCTCATAAAAAGGCAGGCGGCAGTTCAAGAAACGGCCGCGATTCAGAATCCAAGCGACTCGGCGTGAAACGCTTCGGCGGTCAGTTGGTTCAGGCGGGCAGCATCATCGTTCGGCAGCGCGGCACCCGCTTCCATGCCGGCGACAACGTCGGTTGCGGCAAGGATCATACCCTTTATGCAACTGCCGATGGGCAGGTGGTCTTTCACGTCAAAGGCCCCCAGAAGCGTAAGTACGTCAGTATTGTCCGGGCTTGAGCGTTGAACGGACCCTGAACGCAAGTTTAAGGTCTGGAACCACGGAAAGCCTCGTCTCTGACGGGGCTTTTTTTTAATCATCATGAAATTTGTAGACAAAGCGAAAATCCGAGTAGAAGCCGGCGATGGCGGAAACGGCTGCGTCGGTTTTCGCCGCGAAAAATACATCCCGCTGGGTGGGCCCGACGGCGGCGACGGCGGCGACGGCGGCAGTGTGTATCTGGTTGCCTCCGACAACCTCAACACCCTGGTGGATTTCCGCTATAACCCGACACATCGGGCCGAGCGCGGCCAAAACGGTTCGGGCGGCAACTGCACGGGCAGGAAAGGCGATGACTGTTATGTCCAGGTGCCGACGGGTACCATCGTTTTCGACGCCGAAACCGAGGAAACGCTGGGCGATTTGACCCGAGCGGGCGACACCCTGCTGGTGGCGCAAGGCGGCTTCCACGGTCTGGGTAACACGCGCTTCAAGAGCAGCACCAACCGCGCGCCTCAAAGAGCTACCAAGGGCACCCCGGGGGAAAAGCGTTTTCTGCGACTGGAGCTCAAACTCATCGCCGATGTCGGCTTGCTGGGCATGCCGAACGCCGGAAAATCCAGCCTGATTCGCAGCGTTTCCTCGGCGAAGCCCAAAGTCGCAGACTATCCATTCACCACGCTACACCCGAACCTGGGCGTCGTCCGGGTGGACGATCAGCGCAGCTTCGTCATGGCCGACATCCCTGGCCTCATCGAGGGCGCCGCAGAAGGCGCCGGGCTGGGCGTCCAGTTTCTCAAGCACCTCGCCCGCACCGGTCTCTTGTTGCATCTGGTTGACGTGTACCCCTATGAGAGCGAGGAACATCCCGTCGAGGCCGCGCAGAAAATTATCGCCGAGCTGGAAAAATGGGACGAGGGACTGGAGGAAAAACCCCGTTGGCTGATCTTGAATAAAATCGACCGTCTCCAAAAGGATACGGTGGAGGCACATTGCCAAGCCATCGTGGACGGTCTCGGCTGGCAAGGCCTGACATTCAAAGTCTCCGCTTTGCGTGGCGATGGCATTCGGGAGCTGATGTTCGACATCATGAATTTTTTGGATCAGCAGCGGAAAGAGCATGAGGGGAAGGACTGAGTTCGTCAACGCCAAACGCATTATCGTCAAGATAGGCAGCTCGCTTCTGACCAGCGGCGGGCGCGGCCTGGATAGACCCGCCATCGCCGAGTGGGTCGGACAGATCGCCGAACTCCGGCGCCGCGGCAGCCAGGTAATACTAGTCTCCTCCGGCTCCGTCGCCGAAGGCATGTGCCGGCTGGGCTGGAAAACCCGGCCGAAGTCCCTGCACCAATTGCAAGCCGCCGCATCCGTCGGACAAATGGGCTTGGTGCAAACCTACGAGTCCCTGTTTCAGGAGCACAAGCTGCACACCGCCCAGATTCTTTTGACCCACGACGACCTCTCCGAGCGTCAACGCTATCTGAACTCCCGAAGCACGCTCGTCACGCTGCTGGGCTTGGGCGTGGTTCCCGTCATCAACGAGAATGACACGGTGGCGACGGAAGAAATCCGCTTCGGCGACAACGATACCCTGGCGGCACTGGTCGCCAACTCACTGGAAGCGGATCTGCTGGTGATCCTGACCGATCAGGCCGGCCTCTACGAACGCGATCCCACCGTCGATCCGACGGCACGACTCGTTCCTCAGGCGAGCATCAATGACGCCCGCCTCCGCGAAATGGTGGGCGAAAGCCGCAGCGGCCTGGGGCGCGGGGGCATGATCACCAAGCTGCGGGCCGCTCGGCTGGCCGCCCGCTCTGGAACGGCAACGATCATCGCCTGCGGCAGGGAAGATAAGGTGCTGACTCGGGTGGTAAGCGGTGAAGTGCTGGGCACGTATTTGGTCCCGGATGTATCGCCCATGATGGCGCGCAAGCGCTGGCTGGCCGGTCAGCTCAAGCTGAAAGGTTCTTTAATGCTCGATGAAGGCGCGTCACGCGTGCTGAGAGATTCAGGCAAGAGCCTGCTCCCCATCGGGGTGACCGAAGTGAAAGGCGATTTCCAGCGCGGCGACTTGGTGGCCTGCCTGGATTTGAGCGGGAAGGAAGTTGCTCGGGGACTGGTGAATTACAGCGCCGAAGAGACTCGGCTGATCATGCGGCAGCCAAGTTCTCGGATCGAAGCGTTACTCGGCTATGTGGACGAGCCAGAATTGATCCACCGCGACAACTTGGTCGTTGCTGGCTGAGGCAAACAGCATGCGGCTGCCCGCCTCTCGCAACCGATCGGTCAGGCTGCCGCTTTAAGAGCCAGCGCCTTTACGCGCGCGCTCAGGCGGCTTTTGCTGCGGGCGGCCTTGTTCTGGTGAATTAGACCTTTGCTAACTGACGAATCGATCACAGGTACGGCTTCGCGGAACGCCACCCGGGCTTTTTCGATTTCGCCGGCATCAACCGCGAGGATGACTTTCTTGATCAAGGTGCGCAAGCGGCTACGCAGCGATGCATTGTGGGTGCGATTCTTTTCCGCCTGACGGGCGCGTTTTTTTGCAGAAGCGATATTGGCCAAGATAAAACCCCTTTCGACAAGTCGAATGAAAGGCGGGCATTTTGCTTTAAGGAATGGGCGCATGTCAACATCCGCTTGGTCTGCAGCTAGGCTTTGCCATTGCGAATCCTTATACTACGCGCTTTTCTTTCCGGTAGCAGGCTGAGGGGTACCGAGTCTGAGCAGACAGTTATTGCAATCGACCGCCGTCGTCGGTTCGATGGCGCTGATTTCCAGAATCTTAGGTTTTCTCAGGGACATGATCATCGCCCGGTGTTTCGGCGCGGATGCCGCTACGGATGCTTTCTTCGTGGCCTTCAGAATCCCCAATTTTTTGCGGCGGCTTTTCGCCGAAGGCTCTTTTTCTCAAGCCCTCGTGCCCATGCTGTCCGAGCAAAGGGAAATGAGCGGCGATGAACAGGCCAGGAATTTTTTGGATCGCACGCTGGGATCGCTGGCGCTGATCATGTTGCTGGCCTCCGTGGTCGGGATGATTGCGGCCCCGCTTTTGATCCTGATTTTCGCGCCCGGATTTTTGGGTCAGGACACGCGGTTCGATCTGAGCGTCCAAATGCTCCGCATCACTTTCCCTTATCTATTCTTTATTACCCTGACGGCTTTCGCGGGCAGCATTCTAAACACCCACAGGCGATTTGCAATTCCGGCCCTCACGCCGGCCCTGCTCAATCTGGCGATGATCGCCGCCGCCATCTGGCTGGCGCCGTACTTGCCCGAACCGGTTACCGCGCTGGCCTGGGGCGTTCTGATCGCGGGCGTCGCTCAACTGGTCTTTCAGCTCTCCGCGCTCTGGCGCGCAGGACTTTTGCCAAGGCCGCGCCTTGACTTTCACGACCCCGATGTACGCCGCGTCCTCAACCGGATGGCGCCCGCCATTTTCGGCGTCTCCGTCACCCAGGTTAACCTGCTGGTGGATACCCTGATCGCCTCCTTCCTGATTTCGGGCAGTGTTTCCTGGCTTTATTATTCCGATCGTCTGGTTGAATTCCCTTTGGGAATCTTCGGGGTTGCCATCGGTACGGTCATTTTGCCTCACCTGGCCAAGCACCACGCGAACCGTGACGAGCAGGGCTTTTCCCGCTCCCTGGATTGGGCCCTGCGCTGGGTGCTCCTGATCGGCCTTCCCGCCACCCTGAGTTTGGTGTTGTTGGCGGAACCGCTCATGTCGACGCTGTTCCAGTATGATGAATTCAGCGCCGGCGACGTGGAAATGGCTGGGCGCAGCCTGATGACCTATGCACTCGGACTCCTGGGCTTTATCGCCGTCAAGGTGCTGGCTCCTGGGTTCAGCGCCCGACACGATATCCGCACGCCCGTTCGTTTTGGGCTTTACGCCATGCTGGTCAATCTTGTGCTCGGCCTTGTACTGGTCACCCAATTGGCACCGCATGGCTGGGGGCATGCCGGGTTGGCTTTATCCACCGCCCTGGCGGCCTTGTTCAACTCCGTGCTGTTGCTCTGGAAACTGCGTCGGGAGGGCGTCTACCGTCCGCAGGCGGGCTGGGGAGAGTATTTGCTTCGGATCGCGTTCGCCAATCTCTCGATGGGCGGATTGCTG
>DATIXD010000158.1:0-18726 GCA_035518875.1 Methylococcaceae bacterium
CAGTTCGGCCAATAGCACCGGAGGAAAATTGCCTCCCGGCGCCTCGCCCTTGGTCACCGCCCTGATTTCGGGCTGTTCCAGCCAGCGGCTGTGGTCCTTGCTCCCCGCTTGCGTTTGCAGGTCGGCCGGCTGCTCTCGATAGAGAAGATAAAGGTTGACCGTCTTGTTGGCGAGCTGGGAACCCGGCAAATCGACGTTCTGGTCTTTCGCGAGCACGAGCTGTCGCCCGTCGCTGTCGACGGCGGTACCCGCCGCTACCGTGACCCGAGCAGGAGCGTCGGTGGCCTTGCTAACCCTTAACCCATCGGCGATGCCGGCGATGTGCAGCGTCCGGTTGTGGCGCCGTTGCCGGTCGACATGAAATTTCTGCTCGTCGACGAAATCCTGATCCTGCAGGTATTGGCCGTCGAAGAAACGGACGCGCTTCTCAACGTAGGGCGGTTGGTCATAATTGGCTGCCATGGAATTAACTCCTTAAAATGTGATCCGGTCTTTTAGGTCCCAACCGTCGTTCCGAGGACGGTGTTGCCTCGGGTCTTCTCTCCGCTCAGTATGAGCAGGGCCGGATTACCTCCCTCGCGCTCTCGCAATGCCAACGAAACGAGCCGCATGGTGGGCACGGCGACCTGCAAGGCGAAGAAGGTGTGCGCCGGTTTCTCCTGCTCGATGATGGCCCTGGCGATCTCCTGCTGGCGCTGCAGCCGAATTGGGTCTGCTTCGCTGAGCGTCAACGCGACCTGAAAGAAATGCGCAGGCTTCTCGAAGTCGTCGTAGATGGCTACCTTCTGTTCTCTCGTATATATCTCCAGCATCCGCTGCAGACCGGCCTTGGTGCCGCGCAGCTTGTATAAAGGCACGATCTCCCGAATGAAGTTGCGCTTGGTGTCCGCGTCCCAATCGGCGCGCAGGCTCAGTGCCACCCAGTTGGCCAGCCACGGCAGGAACTCTTCATCCGTTTGCGCCGGATCGAAACAGGTATATAGCTGTCCGATCGTTTCTTCCAGGCCGGGTCGCGGGGCATCCGGGCGGCCGCTCAGGACGGCTTCGAAGGCCAACAAAAAACGACCGATGAACGGCTCGCCCTGGAAGATCGCGGGGAGATGGTTCAGGTAACTGCTGACTTCGTTATCGTCGTTCATCTTCTGTCACGTTGAGGCATTATTAGTTTCCTTTCGTCCTTGCAAGGAACAACGCCGTTGAATAAACAGCGAGCGCTTCGGTCCCTCCCCCGACGGGGGAGGCGTAGGTGGGGGCGTCCCAAAAAGGCGGCAAAAGATCATTTGATCGCCTCCATCCCAACCTTCCCCCGTGGGGGGAAGGAGCAAAAAGCATCGGCTCGGCGCGTAATTCAACAGCATTGCTACTCAACCTCCCGCGTCGATGCTGTTCTTAAGATGTCGCTAAGATGTGGCGTCGTCGTTCCGGCAGGGATTGCCGGAACCCAGAAGCCATGGACGGTGCGACCCGTTCACATCCCCGCGTGCTGGATGCCGGCAATTGATGCCGGCTTAATCTAATGGCATTGCCGTTGGGGGAGGGGGCTTTTGAACCGCACTTTTTCATTCGATCACCCCAGCGGCATGTAACCGATGATTCCCGCGATTTCGGGCGCATAGCGGCGCCCGTTGGCGTCGATCGCGACGAGGTCTGTCACCTTGATGGCGACCAACTCGTGGGCATCCAAGGAGATGCCGACAGTAACGTCGCCGTCCTTTTGCACGCGCCACGCTTCGGTCTGCGGGACCTGCAAATTTACCTCGTCCACGTACTCGACGAGATCGATCTCTTCGAAAATCGCATAGATCTCCGAAGCGTAAACATCGCGACCAAAGGGCCAGCCATTGCGCTCCGGCCCGCCGTGCAGCGGATCGAAAAAGGCATACAAGGCCTCTATGACCACATCCAGCGTTTTTTCAGGCGGCGCGTCTTCGCGCAGGAACAGCTGGGCCGAGACCTCGACGGGAACGAAGCTCGGCCCCACGATGTGGTGGCGCGTGGTGAGCAAACACCGCTTTTCGAAAAAGTCTTGCAGACCTTGAAGCAAGAGCGCGGGCGCTCCCGCATAGGGATCCTGCGCGTCGGGGAGCACGACGACGCTGACGTGGGCCGGCGCGGCGGTGTCCCGTACTGCCGGGTCCGGCGCGGCCAGATTGCGCCGGGGGACACAGCGGACCCGTTTAATCTTGGCGGCATCGCCCAGCGCTTGGGCTGCTTCGGTCTGCGGCCACTGCTCCAGCGTCAGGCGCTCGAAATCTGCCGCAGTCACCGCGCGATACTGCTGACGCAACGCGAGCAGCGTCTTCCGCACCGCCACATCCAGAGCCACTGGCTTTTGATCCTTTTGATCTTTGGGCTCGGGTTGATCTTCGGGCAGAGGCCAGCCGAGCAGCCCCAGAAACGTCTCGATGTTATTGGGCGGTATTTCATTGAGCTGAAAAAGCGTCATCTCCGTCAGCCAGGCGAGCAGCTCGATCAACACGATGCCCGGGTCGCTCGGATTGTGGTTGGTCCATTCCGGGAAAAGGCCGGGGATGAGCGCCTGGGCTTCGGCCGTCAGTTCGGCGTAGGTGCGATCATCGAGGTTGGGTAATGGGATAGGCATCTAGCTGCCCTCAAGAGTCAGGCGTATATCGTGACGGCCCGAATACACCAGCGACCGGCTCAACCAACGTTGCACCGCGGGCTCGGGTTGTTGCCCGACAGCATCGGTTAGAGACTGGTTGAGTGCCTTGCGCACGGCGATCTGCAAGGTTTCATCCGCCGCACTGGTCACCGCGATTTGCGGTTCGTTCTTCAGGGTCAGGGCATGTACATGATCGACACCCTCCACGGCCTCGATCACTGCATAGAGATCCGACTGATGGGGTACGCGGCCAAAGGCCCAGCCGGTGCGTTCAGGGCCACCGGTCAAGGGGTGCAGAAATGCGTCCAGCGCGGCGGTAATTCGACCGCCAACGACATCCGCCACCGCCACGGAAACGGGGATCACCCTGGCAGCCACGGTGACCTCCACCCATTCCGGGCCGGCGACCCATAAATCGGCCGTTAGCGAGCATCGAGAAACTAAATGATTCTGTACGCGCCGCAACTGGCTCAGGGTGGGCGTGGGTCGTTTGGCATCGGCCATGGGCACCAGGATCACGCCCATGCGACCGGCGTCCGCCTGCTCGTGCTCGCGAAGGTCAGGGGTCGGCGTAGTGGGGTCCAGCCAGAGGTTATAAGGTGAGAAAGTCGGTACGATGGCGCGCGCGCGGGCGACGCTGGGATCGGCTTCAAAAGCCAAGTCTTCCAGGTCCTGAGCGGTCACCGAGCGGTCGCGGTGGCGCAAGCGCCGCGGACCGCGCTCCTGCACCCGCTGCAGCGACTCCCGCGCGGCGCCGCCCGCAGCCGGCTCGTTATTGATGACGCCGTCGACGTAAGGCACGCTGGATTTCAACTGGACGATGCTACCCGCCGCCCGATTGCCTTGTTCGCCGCCGCCCGTGCGGTAGGTCAAGCGGATGTTGTTTTGACCCGGCGCGGGCACCCGTCCTTGATAACCATCGCCAAACCGGATGACACCGCTCAGGGCATCGATGGTGTAATGGCGGTCGCCCGGACCGGATGCATAGAAATCGGCGACCGCCTGCCAGCGCACCCAAATCTCCTCGGGCTGACCCGCGATATCCAACGTGACGTTGATCGCACCGCCTCCTGCCTCCCGCTCCAATGCCTCAACCTCGGCGGCCGAGGGAATTTCGGGCTCCCGCACCTCCAGCGTTTGGCCGGGCAGGACCGGCGCCTGCGCAGTCTGAAAGGTTTGCCCGGCATTGCCGTTGCTGGAACCCAGGTTCTCTTCCTGGCTGGTGGTGACCTGAGTCGCCCAGGTGGTGTTGAGCGATACCGCTCGCAGGCTCGGCGGGAGGGGAAACTCACCGCGCAGCCAACGCGCCCGCAGCCAATACAGACGCTGGCCAAACAGCAAGCGCGCTTCGAAGTCCTTGGGGCCGATGAATTGAACCAGACCACGCTGGGCGAGCGTCTGGGTCTCATCCAGCGCGCCTAGCGGCATCCATCCAGTCGGGCTTGCATACTCCCAGGTCAGTTGGGCCAGCGAATCGGGATCGACCTCGGCCAGCTTTTCGGCGGCGACTTCGTGCGGCTGCGGCGGCTCGACCTGGAGGTAAAGCGTCGTGGGGCGCTGATCAAAGGCTTGGTCGAAACCGAGGTATAGGCCAGGGCGGGTATCTTCCGCGACCCTGAAAGGGGGAAAAGGCGCTGCGCCTGCAGCAGCACCATGATCGCGATAGACGAAATCGTTGTAGCTGAAGCAGGCCGAGACCGGAACTTCCTTCGACCCTGTTCCGGTATCGGGGATGAACTCGATCGACGCCACCATCGGCGGTGCGTAGGTCGCGGCGATTGGCTTATAGACCGTGACCTGACTGTCCCCAATCTTGATCTTGTCTTTATCATCGTAATAGGCGGCCTGGCCATAGTCACCCCCGACGAGCCGGGCCCGCAGCCAGTGTTTGAGCTCCCCGTTGACCACCACGGCGGCCATGTCCGCAGGTCGCGCGAGAGTGACTTCCTCGCTTCCCGTCAGCGTGGATGCCGTACCTGTTTTTGCATCCTTGGCGATGCTATTTCGCTTCAGCTCTTGCCAAGTCCGACCATTCCAGACCTCCCAGGCGATGGTTGGACTCCCGGCGGTCGTCACAGCCGGCACCGGGGGATTTGAAGCGCCGACCGGATTGGTGAGCGTGAGTTTGAACCTGATGTTGCCCGCCGGTCGCGCCAAAACCTCTTCACAGGCCAGGTAAAGCGCATCGTTGTAACGCGGTTGCTCGCCGAGGGGGTAATAATCCTTGCTCAGATCAATCGCGCTGGCATTGAAGAAGGCCATGTCCGGCACCTGCGGCAGGGGGGCGCTGGTCTGTATGACGCTGATCCCCGTGATGCGCGGTGTTTGCCATTCGTAGCTCACCGTCAGCGCACCGATCTGGGGTGTGGAAGAGTATTGCCCTTCGACGATGTCCAGACGGAGCCAACGACCAGTCCGCGTTCGGTAAAGCACGCGTTCCCAGTCCAGTGGCACGCGAAAGCTCACTTCACCGTCCTTCGTAAGCGCTTCCGTGTCGTCGCTGAAACCGAAGGCTGTTGAACCGCTGCTTTTCGCCCCTGGGCCGGATTGGCCCAGCTCAACCCACTCTCCGGCGGTTTTCTGGAAAGACCATTTCACGCGCAGGCCCGTCGCCTTGCCCGGTCGCGAGAGTTTGCAGCGTATCCGAACGACTGCGCCGCCTATGCGGAATGCCTCGTCCGCACTCAGATAAAAGCGGGTGACTGAAGCGACCTCCCCAAACGGGAAGTAGGGGAGGGACAGGTCTTGGGGATTGGCGTCGCCGCTCGCCACCGAGTCCGGAACGAGATCCGCCTTAGCCGCAGGCATCGATAACGCCAACTGCGCGCGCAGCCAACCGGCTTCCACCCCATTGACGGCGTGGGGCTCGAGCGGCCGCAACCGGCCGAATGTCACCCGCCAGGCGCCTTGGTTCACCTCGCTTTTAGTAGGCGTTGCTGTTTGCCAGGTCTCGCCATCCAAATAGGACCATTCAAAAGGCCAGCTTGCCCAATGCCACGTATCAGGCGAGCGCATGATCAGGGTAATTTCTTTGTCACCTGGTTTGGCGAGCACCTCGTCGCATGCGATGTAGAGCTCATGCGGCGTTGGTTGATCCCCGCGGAATGCGGCCCACGGTCCGCCCTGCCCCTTAAGGGATTCTCGCGAGCGGTCGCTGTAGCGGTCGTTGTCAGTGTCGCGAACGAAGACCGCTTGCAGTTGCGAGCGGGTGACGACCAGGTCGCGTTCGGTTTCAAAGACGACCTCGTCCTCCTCGCCCTCTAACGGCGGAGCAGCGGCCTGCGTGCCGGCCGGCACCAGGGCATCGACCGGGCTGTTCTCAGCCAGGCGGAATGTCATCGGCGCCCGCGCCGGTTGCGGCGGCAATAGCTCTGTACCGATCAGGTTGAGAAAGGCCAGAAAATTCTTTTCAGGCACCCGGTTGAGGCGATCGGTGATCAGTTCGGCGTAACATCCGAAGATCTTGATCAGCGCGCGGCCGGCGTCGGGTGTGCCATCCGATCGTGGCCGCCACCCGGAGTAGGCCTGCGCCAGCGCCTCGGTCTCTGCGACGATATCGGCGTGTTTGCGTTTATCGAGCCGTGGGGCGTCCATGTATCACTCCAGATAGAACGGATAGACCAGATTGAAACGGCTGTTGGTCGAACGCACCTGGTAGTGGATGTCCACCAGGAGCAGGTTGGGGTTGGTCTGGTCCGGGAACGCATTAACGTCCAGAACATCGATCCGCGGCTCCCAAACTGCCAGCGCCTCGTGGACGGCGTCCGCGACGTGGCCGGCGAGCCCGGCATCGTTCACGCTGAAGACGTAGTCATCGATACCGCATCCAAACTCGGGACGCATCACGCGTTCCCCTGGGGATGTGCCGAGAATCGTCCAGATCGACTGCCGGATGCCGTCCTCGGCGGCGGCCATCTTGATCTGGCCGTCACGATCCAGCTCGACGGGGAAACTCCAGCCAGTGCCGAGAAAGTCGTTATTCATCGTGTCACCCAATCATCACCGTCCCTACCGCAATCACTTTGCCCACCGGCATATCAGCCGGGTCATTGCAGGTCATGGCCATATCCCCATTGCGTGCCGCCGGTTTGCCGTTGATCTTGACCGTGAAGCTGCCCATCTGGATCGTCGCCTTGTTGCTGGGCGGCTTCTGAAAACTCACGCCCGGCGCCGTGGGTATGTGAGGCGGCGTGTTGTCCGCCGTACTGCCGACCACGGCAGCCGGTTTACCCATGATCTTGACATCGGTGCTGAGTCCGCCGTTGATCATGCCCACGAAGGGATGCGGCAGGGGCGTGGGCACCGGGGGCCCGGGCGGCGCGGGCACCATGACGATATGGATATCGGTGGCGACGACCTGGTCACCTTGTTTGGCTGCGGGTTGTCCCATTTTTTCTCCTTCCTCTTTCAACGCCGTTGAATTAGCTTCCGCGCCGACATTTGTTTCTCCTTCCCCCGGGGGGCTGGGATGGGGGCGATCAAATGAGCTGTTGCCGCCTTTTTAAGACCCCCCTACCTACACCTAATGCTGTTGAATTAAGCTTCTCGTTCGTCGTTCCGGCAGGGACTGCCGGAACCCAGAGGCCACGGATGTTGCCGCTGGGTAACGTCCCTGTCGACTGGATACCGGCAATCCATGCCGGTATGACGGCTTAACTTAACGGCATTGCTTTCAGAGGTTCATTAATTGATATTCACCATCGTGCCCTTGATATTCATCTGGGCATTGCTCTTCAAATCCATGTTTCCGGTCGCCTCGATCTTGACCGCCGCCTGGGATTTGATCTCGACCCCTCCTTGACCCTGCAAGACCAATTTGCCCTTGCTCGATTTGATCGTGATGTCGGCATCGGCCTCGATGCTGATCGTGTTGTCCTTGGCGCTGATCGTGATCTTGTTTTTCGCGGTCATGTCGATGATCTCGATCTTCTCCTCGCCTTTGTTGTCGTTGAAACGGATGATGTGACCGCTGCGCGACTTGATGGTGCGCAGATTGTTCTTGCCATCGTCGTTTTTCTCGGGCGGCTTGTCCTTACCGTTCCACAAGGCGCCCAACACGTAGGGCATCTCCACGATTCCGTGCTCGAATGCGACGAGTACCTCGTCGTCCACCTCCGGCAGAAAATAAAAACCGCGATCTTTGCCGGCCATCGGTGTAACGATCCTGGCCCAATTGCTTTCATCCGTATCCGAAAGCCAGGGAAATTTCACTTTCACGCGTCCCAGACCGTCGGGGTCCTTGTTGTTGGTGACCACACCGATGACGATGCCGTAGATGCGGCTCGCGTGTTCGCTCGGCGCCAACAACTCGCTGTAGATGTCCATTACGCCGCATTCCTCCGCACGGAAAAGCTGGTCCGATAGCCGGCATCCGGTGACACGGAGTGGGTGACGGTGCTCACGTAATAGCGACCGCTGAAGGTGTTACCCGCGCCTTCGATCTTGACGACCATGCCCACACGTAGAGCGGCGTTGCCATAACACGTGACTTCGCCGCTGATGTGTGTGAGGGCCATTTCGTTGAACTGACCGACGGCCATCTGATCGGCATCCGCCTTGGTGGATGGCCCTTGATCAACGTTTGTTTGACTCGACTTGCCAAAGGCGATGTTCGCCAGCCCGGGCCCCGATTTGCGGCCATCCATCAGGCTATTTACCTGGCCGGGGCTGGCTTTTCCAACGATCGCTTGTTTCTGCTTGAGATCCCAGCCACGCACGACGAATTCGACAACCTGGGGAACGGTCGTCATGCGCGGTTGAAACTCGATGATGTCATCGCCTAGCGTCAAGGTGTTCTGGGGCTGAGCGTCGTTCTTATACGGTCGAAAGAAAAGGGCTTTCTCCTGTACGAAGACCTCGTAGCCGATGCGTGTGGCTCGGTCTTGCAAAAATTCCAGGTCGGTCTGGTTGTTTTGCAGGACGTAGTCTTGCGTCACCTTGCTATCCACCACTTGGGCTCTGAGGCCCGCGCCGGATGCAATCTGGCTCGCAATGGCGCTGTCCTTCATCTTGGTGAAGGAGCGCGTCTTGGTGCCGCGCAGCAAGCGATGGCGATGGTCATAGCCGCGCACGGTGAGTGTCGGCGTTTCGTCCGCTTGAAACGATGGCTCGAGACTCGTGATCTCGGCCAGCATCACTTTTCTCAGGTCGTCGACATAGCCCAACCAGATCTCCACTTCGTTTCCGGGGGAAAAGAGCTTATCGTCCGACCACGTCATCTGGAGCGTAATGGGATCCCAGTTGTACAGGGAGAAGCTGAACATGCTGGGGGCATCCAAATCCTCCTGGACGATAACCGAATGCAGGTCATTCTGTGCCGAACCCGGTAGGTCGGCCCCGTTGATGCGAATTTGAACGTCGGGTACGGGCATGGCGCTTAGGGTTGCAACGGTGGAATGATTAAGGTGTCGCCGGGCTTTAAGCGGCGCGGATTGATGATATTGTTGGCCTTGGCGATGTGCCGCCAAAGGCCGGGGTCGTTGTATTCTTCCGCTGCAAGGCTATGCAGCGTGTCGTGACGCCGCACGATACGGGTCTTGGCCACGTCGGCCGAGTGCAACTCCCCCTTGCGGTACTCGGCCTCTGTCTCCGCTTCGATGAATGTGCAGCCGGCCGTCGCGCGGACGGGCGTGCCGTTCGGCATAAACATCGTGTACTTGATGCTGATATCCTGGAGCACCCCTCGGAACCATATCATTCCTCCCCACTTCAGCACACATCTCGGTGGCTCGTGCGATTCGGGTTGTATCTTGGCCAGGGAAGTCAATTTTCGAGTGTGGACCGTGACATCGGTCGCCGTAGTCGACTGGAACGGGTTGGTCGGCACCGCGAACGCCGTGGCGATTTTCCCCAGCGACCACTTGTCCTCATGCGGTTCGTAGGTATCGAAGAACAACTCGACCTCTAATGTGGCCGGTTTTACCGATAAGAACTTCTGCTCAACCGGCGTCCGTTCTTTCGCGCCTCTGGCCTTCACCAATTTCTTTCCGGATTTCCGGGAGGCGACCGTTTTCTTGGTCTCCCAGTTGACCGATCGGGAAACGCTGATCTCGCTCGGATTGAACAGCGCTTCAATGGTCTCCGTCAGCTTCCCGGACTTGTACCAGATTTCTAGCTTTTCTAATCCGCCGCCGCCTGGACCGACTCCCAGGATATCGGACGCGAGCTTGCCTTTGCTTAACGCCATCGTGTTTTCCCCCTGCGCTCGGATTCAATGGCGAGGCGACGCGCGAACTGGCGCTCGACCTTGTCCACGATGCCCTCGATATCAATGCTTGGCGCCGATTGACGATTGGTTTCCGCGCGCGTGCCGTTCTCGCTGACAAGCTCCCGGTTCATCGGCTGCCTCGGGCGGCCTGATTCCATTGCCATCGCTCTGGCCGAAATCGAACGACTTTGCCTTGATCCACCCGGAGGTTCAGCCGTTTGTTGCCGGCTGCGCGGCACCTCCCGGGCCAAGGGCAAGGCGCCGGGTACGTGGAGGGCGGCTTGCCTGGTTTCGGTAACCAGGGACTCGCGCACGATCGGCAGCGGTGCCGCGCTTGCTTGCGGTTGAAACCGAGGCGACGGAATCACTCGCGGAAGCGCCTCGTTCGGGCGATGAGCAGGGGGTGTCACGCGCACCGGATCATCCGGGCGCATGGCATGATCGGCGGGCTTTTCCCGATATTCGGGCGCCAGGATGAATAGCGGCGAGCGCTGCTTCGCAATGGCTGTAACGACGGGGACCCCAGCGTCTCGCGCCGGGTTCGCTCTCGTGATGGCCCTATCGCTGTCGGTCCGATCGGCGAGAGGCATGATTTGGTTCAATTCGGGCACAACCGACCGCTTAATCGGCAAGGCCCCAACGACCGGCAGAATCCCCTGGTTGATCGAACGATCGCCGACTACCGACTCCGCAACCGGTCTGTCCGCTCCCGGCGATTGATTCGAGCCCGAGATGGAGCCATCGTTTGCTGCCGGCGCGACAAGTGGCATGAGTGATGGTGACGTACCCTCCAGTGCCTTGCGCTGCACGACGACAGTCTGTGAGTCGACTCCGCTCAATGGAGATACTGCTTGCCTCGAAAGCAAAGCGATGTCCTGGTCACCCTCACCCAGCCCTCTTCCGAAGGGCGAGGGGGCGGCGTGCGGCTTTGCTGTCGAGACGCTCGGCGCAACGGATGGTGTTGCCTTGGCCGGCGGTGCCGCCCCGCCTTTCCTGTCTGACAGCGCGGTCCGGTCCGTTTTGGGCGTGCTTGCGACCGGCGCCTTGCCGAGGTCGGGAACGAACGGTCGTGGCTGGACGTAAACGATGGGCGAGGGCTCGGACTTCCCGTCCGTGATTTCGAACCAGGATCGGTTGACGCGGTCCGCCAAGGGTATGGCTCCGACCATATTGCGATGCCGGGCAGTGATGGAGTCGGCCTGAGTCAGATCGACCAAGCCCGGCCGCACCTGCCGGTTCATCAATCGCCGCAACAGACGCGTATCCACCCCATCCTGCCAATTGGGGCTTTCCGACGATGCGGTTAAATTAAGCTCCATGCCGGCACCCTTGCGCTCCATCCCCCCACGGGGGACAACCCGGTAGGAAAGCCGGGTTGCACGGCGAAGCCGCCCGAAGAGCAACAGACAAGGATGGTCTGTTGTCGCCGCTGGGATGGGCGCGATTAAATGAACTGTTGTCGCCCTTTTTGAGTCGCCCCCACCTAGGGCCCCCTCGCCCTCGGCTCTCCCCCGTTGGGGGCGGGACTGGAACCGCAGCATCGGTTGTTAATCCAACAGCATTGCCGCTTTGTGGTCTTTCGAGTAGCTCTTCCATCTTCCTTACCTGGTTTGCTCCACGCCGGCCATGTGAAGGCCGCCCCGAAGCAACGCGGCCGCTTGGCCCAGTAGCGGCTTGGTCAGCCCCTCGTGGACCAACTCGATGGACTCGAAGGCCACCTGGTCGCTGCCCGAATCGAAGTCCGGCCCCGTCCATTTTACCGGCAGGGCGTTGCGGAAGTTCCACCACATCACGGGGATCTGCTTGCGATCCAGGAGCATGATTGTCCCGTTCTTCCGCTGGATGATTCCCTGGCTGGTATTGTCATACCAGTTCCACAGGGTGCTGATGTCGGTCAGACCTTTCTTGAAAACCAGATGAGCCGGTTTGGTCTGGCGCGGGAGGTGGTGTACATAATTGTTGACGCCACCTTCCTGATATTCTTCCATTTCGATTTCACTCTCCAGGCCGCTGACCTCCGTGAATCCGCCCACCAGCAAGCCCTCGATCTCAATGGCGAAGTTGAACGCGATGTAGGGATCCAAAGCCCTCACGCCGGGAACCCAATTCGATACGGCAGCAGGGGCCCAACTCAACCCTAGTGGTATACCGGATGCGCTCATCGCTCAATGCTCCTCGTTCAACCGCCGATTGATGCGGGCGACCTCGGTCACCCAACGTTGCCGTTCCCTGTGGTCCATCGTCATGATCTCGCGATAGGACCAGTTAAAGTGATAAGCCAAATACGCTACCTCCTCGCGCAGACGCTCTGAGGGGTAGCGGATTATTCCCCCGGGCCGGCGGTCTCCACTTCGAATTCCCCCTGGCAATGGGGGCAGGAGACGTGGAACCGGCTGTGCCCGTTCTGATTGATGCGTTGGTAAAAGTCCTGCAGATAGGCGAGATCCGCCGCGTACAAGTTTTCCATGGCCTTGGTGTTGATGTAGTCCAGACTGCCCAGCTTGGTGATCACGCGGGACAGCAGGATGACGACCAGGTAGCCCGGATTGGCCCTGACACGCGGATCCTTCAACGGTTCGATCTCATCGAAGGCCGTCGCCAGCCGCATCGTTCCTTCCTTGTGCACGTTGCCCTCGGGGTCCATCAAACCGACCGGCAAACTGAAAGGGAACTCCGTCGGGAAGGTCGCGCTTGGAGTCGTCATGACCAGCTATCGACCTCCATGCGTTCAAATGCGATTTCAAGGGTTTCGATCGCTATTGCGTCAGCCGTTGCATCCAGGGTCGGCCCCGTCCACTTCGTTGGCCAAGCCTCGAAGAGGTTCCAGGTGATATGGGGCGCACCCGTATCGTCCAGCAGAGTGACCGAGATGTCGTGCCGCTCGACCGTGCCCTTGGCCGCCTTTTCGCGCCAATCCCACAGTTTTCGGTCGTCGGTCACGCCGCGGGTGAGCGTAATGTTTCCGTATGTAACGAGCCCCGGAATTTTGCGCATTCCCAGATGCTTGTCCGTGCCTTCCCGATAAGTCCCGGCCTCCTGGCTGGAGTCCAGGCCGGAACAATCCTTGAAACCGGCGCGCGTAATGCCGTCGAGCTCAATCATGAAGTTATAACCTGCAAAGGGATCGACTCGTGCCATGGTTAACTCTCCTTAACTCTGTAGTTGAACTTGCCGTCACGAAACTGGCGTGATCGTGACGCCGCTTGCACCGTGGATAACACGTACGACAATGAACTCGCCGGGCGTGACGGGCGCCAAGCCAAGCTCGGTGACGACCATGCCCGCATCGATGACCTCCGGCGGATTGGTTTCTCCATCGCATTTCACGAAGAACGCTTGTTCGGCACTGCGGCCTTGCAAGGCACCCCGTCGAAACAGGTCTTCGAGAAAGGCCGTCAGCTCGCGCATGATGCGCACCCACAAGCGGATGTCGTTGGGGGCGAAAGCGACTTCCGGCATGAAGCGCTCCAGCCACCGGCCAACCGTTATGAACAACCGCCGGGAGCTGACATAGGTCCATACCGGCGCTTTGCTCAACGTGCGCGCACCCCATACCCGTATGCCTCGGCCCGGGAACGCCCGCAGACAGTTCACCCCCCGCTCGTTGAGGCGGCCCTGTTCCGGATCCGTCAGGTTTACCCGTAAATCCAGCACGCCTTCCATTTCCTCATTGGCCGGGGCCTTGTGGACTCCGATCGCTTGGTCGCTGCGCGAATAGACACCGGCCACATGACCGCAAGCGGGTACGTAAGTGGGTTTGCCGTCAATCGCCACCCACGGGAAATACACTGCGCCGTAATCCCCGTTCAACTTGTCTCGATGCTTCTCCACGGCGGCGATGTCGGCCGTGTATAAACTGTCCAGAATGGCGAAGCGGTCACCCAGACGTTGGCAATGATCCAACACGTCTCGCTGTAGGGCCGCTACCGCCTCTGCCGTGGGCGCAGATCCGTCGGCCGATGGCCGCATGACATCGGGCGTACAGACCAGGTCGATGTCGTCCAGGGCGCTGATGGCCTCAAGTCCCGAACGCAGCTCATCCAGAGGGTTGTTGCCGTCCTGCAAGCGCAGGACATAGCAAAACAGTCCACCGTTCTCAAAGAACCCGCGCACGGCGTGCGCGAGGTAACCGCCCTTGGATGGCGCGCCACCGAACAGGTCGCCAAACTGCGGCCACAAGGTCAGCCGCTGGGTCTCTTCGAAGGGCCCCTTCTCCGCGTACCCGAGAAACACCGGCACACCGGTCAGGAAGCTCGGTTTGGGCGCAGGAAAAATATCCTGCCGATACACGCCGGGCGCCCAGCCGGAGAGGTCGGCCGGCGTTATCTGGGGTGGTAGCGTGCGGTTCACGAGAGCTCGACCCTTACTGGCCGGTGCCAGCCCACTGGCTGATGCGGAAGATGACGAACTCGGCAGGCTTGACTATGGCGACACCTATTTCGGTCACGACCTGGCCCAGTTCGCGCACTTCGGGCGGATTGGTCTCCGCATCGCATTTCACATAAAACGCCTCTTGCGGCGTCGCGCCGAACAACGCGCCGCTGGCCCAGACCGTCGTCAGGAAAGCGGACACATTGCGCCGGATCTTGGCCCACAGCAGCTCCGAGTTGGGCTCGAAGACCACCCACTGGGTCCCCTCGTCGAGGGACTCGCGCAGGAAGTTGAACAGCCGGCGCACGTTGATGTAGGTCCACTCCGGGTCGCCCTGTGGATCGGAAGCCAAGGTGCGCGCGCCGTACACTTTGATGGTGCCGTTAAAAGACCGAATGCAGTTCACGCCGACGGGATTCAGACTATTCTGCAGGATCTTGCTCACCGGGTAATATACGTCCAGGGCGCCCAGTATGACCTCGTTGGCCGGCGCCTTGTGTACTCCGCGCTCGGCGTCGCTGCGGGCGTAGACCCCGGCCAAATGTCCGCTGGGTGGAACGGCGATTCGGGTGCCGGCGGGCTTGAGGGGGTCAGCCACCTCGATCCAGGGGAAATAAAACGCGCCATAGCCTTTCGGATTCGCAGCGGGACGCCAGATGCCCTTGTCGTCGGCGGTCACGACCAGATTGCCGTCTTTGATGTCGCGCGTACTGTCGAGGATGGCCACGCGGTCTTCCATCAACTGACAGTGGGCGACCAGTTTCGACTGGACGTCATTGAGCGCCTTGGCCGCGGTGTCCGGCGGCAGGGGTGCCGCCACGATAGCGATCTCGTCGATGCTCTGGAGTTGATCGAGCGCCTTGCCGATGTCCTTGGAATCGGCAACCCGCATGACCCAGCAGCGCGTGCCGCCGTTGTTGAAGAATCCGTATACGGCATGGGCCAGGTATTCGTTGGCCGCCTGAACGCCGCCGAACTTCTGGGTGAACTCGCCCCAGCTATTGATCGGTTGCGGGTTCAATTGTTCCGCTTGCTTGTAGTTCCCGCCGCCCGCTTTGGCAGGCATATCCGTATCGGCGATATCCGCCGAAACGCCGACAAATCCGGCCGTGCTGGTTCCGACGCCGGCGATGGGTTTCACCGCCGAGGGGACTTCTTCGACATAGACACCGGGAGCTAAATAGGCCATGGCTTTCTCTCCTTCTTCAGTTGGACTGGATAATTACGCTGCTCGTTTCTGAACGATTGCTGTGCGTAACCGGGCGAGGGGGTGCTCTGAAACCGATCGCTATCCCACCTTCTGCTTGACTCGGATGACCTTGTCCTTCACCACCGGTCCGACTTCTTCTGCCCCGAAGACGTCCACGCTGATGGTGACCATGTAATTGAGCGCGGCCTTGGGCTTGCCGCCCATGGCCTGCCAGAATTCGCCGACACTTTTCAATTGCTGCTCGGCGATGATCTGGGTACGAAGCGGCGGCGTTTGTCCCTTGAACTCGCCCCTTAGGTACTGGTCTGGGATGCGACGGTGGCTGAGCAGCACTTTCATGACGCCGCCCAGCAAGCGGTGCTCGTCTTGGGCAGGATTGGGGGTGCTTTCGCTGGGCCAGGCGGTAATCATATAAGAGCAGTCGACCCTGACCGGCGGCCGTTTGCGGGTGAACAGGCCATCCTTTTGCTCCAGCTCCCACTGATTCGTGCGCAAGTCGTGATTTTCGCGGACGTCGTACAGGAAGAAGCCGATGGCGGGCAAACTGACGCCCGCAGGCGGGAAGCGTTCGTCGGGCGCGGCGAAGCTGATGGTGACATTTTTGACGGCGAGCTCGCTTTCAACGAGCGCCGCCACAGTAGCGTCCAGGTCGTGCAGCATAAGCACCACGCACATTCTTGTGGTTGTTCGACGCGACTAACGGTCCCTCTCGACGCGACCGCCCGGCCATTTCGCCCAAATTAAACTGGGGCTCAAGTCCTAGGGGTTCGACGTCGGAGCAGGAATGCCAGTATCCGGCACCCCGTACACAAACCTCGGCGTGTTGTTCTCCCGCCGAGGCGGGCTTAACTAAACTCCCATCCGAGACCCTTTGTCAAGGACAAATTTTGTCCGCAAAATCTTTCCGAGAACTCTTGACAATAAGTTAATTTTTGAGAAAAGTGTCCCTTCGCGATGTGTCGTGTCTCCCCTTTTACACACGAATGAGGGCATGCCATGTACCACCGATCCCATGAGACAGCCGCCCCGACGACGTCCACGCTTGCCCCGGCCCACCGGAGCGTAGCCCCCGAACCTGACGCCATCCACCCGTCACACCCCAGCCCGCTGAGCCAAGCTTCGCTACATGCGGACGGCGTGCCCCAACCCCAAGTGCAAGCGGCCGCGTTAAACCGGGCCAGCGGCGGTCAGCTCGCCCGCACCGGCCCCGCATTGCTGCAGTTACAGCGGCAGTACGGCAACCGCTATGTGCAGCGAGTCGTCAGCCACGCGAGAGAGGGAGGCCACAGCTCCCTGGTACAAAAAGGCAATCAAACCGGGCTTCCCGATGGACTGAAAGCTGGCATCGAGAACCTCTCCAGCCTGTCCCTGGACGATGTGCAAGTCCACTACAACTCCTCCAAACCCGCCCGGTTGCAGGCGTTGGCCTACACGCAGGGCACGGATATCCACGTGGGACCGGGTCAGGGTCAGGAAAAGCACTTGGCTCATGAGGCTTGGCATGTGGTCCAGCAGGCGCAGGGACGCGTGAAACCGACGATGCAAGCCAAGGGTGTGGCGATCAATGACGAAGCGGCTCTGGAAAAGGAAGCGGACGTGATGGGCCGCCAAGCGGCTCAGGCCGGCTGGACAAAGTCGTCGACCGACTCGAGCAGAGGCCCTGGCACCCTGCAGGGAAAATCGAGCCTGACCCCGTTTACTCCTAGTCCGGTCATCCAGCGTCTCCCCTACGCGAAGAACTATACGGAAAGCGAAACAAAAAAACTGCTCGACAGAAGTGAGGGAAGAGCATCGCCAGTCAATAACCAAGATGGCCATCCGCGACAGCATGTTGGCAAATGGGAGAAAGCCGAACGTTTTGCGGAAGAGCAGGGGAGGACCAAGAGTGTCTATAAAAACACCGACCAGCAAAATAAGGCTATCTCTAGTGCCCTCAACTCTGGGGCGGGGCAGGCTGCCCTAGCGGTTCTGGATGCAAACCCCGGTGTGGCGACTCGTCAGGTGATCGCCAATGTAGCGACGGACGCAGCTGACGTTTTGGTTGTCAAGGCGAAGAAAAAGCAAGGAGCAGCGGCTGGAAACGTCAAGAGCTGGCAGTATAAAAGTGGAAGCGCGACCAGTGCCACCGTGGTGGTTGACTCAATGGGCACGAACGTTCAGGGTGACATCCACATACAAACCGCATACCCAGTGATGGACTGACGCAAGAAGGCATAGGTATTTGATCAATCAAAGATAAACTCGAATAGGCAACACTGGATCCCCACTCATGACGCCGTTCAAAGAGCCAAGGCATGATAATACTCGCTTCCTCATGCTGAAATCCTCAAGTGTCGACGGATGGGCCCGGTCCGAATCCCGTTACCCGTCAAATTATTCGCCGACCCACCCATCACTGCGCCCCGGGCCCGGTGGAGCCGAATCTTCTGTGAACTCCTCCGCCGTCAACACCTTCCCCATCTTCCGATATTCGCGCTGCGTGGCCTGAAGCAGGTGCTTCATCTGAATCGTGCCGTCGTCGGCCGCCGCCAGGAAGGCGCTGGCCAGGGCGATGTTGCGAATGCTCCCGCCTGCGACCTCGATCCGCTGGGCGAGAAAGTCGAGATCCAGATCCGGGCTGCGCGGCGCGGCCTTAGGCCATATCCCTTCCCAGATGCGGCGACGCTCCTCCGTCTTGGGAAAGGGAAACTCGACGATGAAATGCAGCCGCCGCACGAAGGCCTCGTCCATGTTCTTGCGAAAGTTGGTCGCCAGAATTACGATGCCGTCGTACTCCTCCATCTTTTGCAACAGGTAGCTGGTCTCGATATTGGCGTAGCGGTCATGGGCATCGCGCACTTCGCTCCGCTTGCCGAACAGGGCGTCGGCCTCGTCGAAGAACAGGATGGCATTGCTGCTTCTGGCTTCGGCGAAGATGCGGGACAGGTTTTTCTCCGTCTCGCCGATGTATTTGCTGACCACGGTGGACAAATCGATCTTGTACAAGTCCAATCCCAGCTCGTGTGCCATGATGTCGGCGGCCATGGTCTTGCCGGTTCCCGGCGGGCCGGCGAAGAGCGCATTCAGTCCTTTGCCCAAGGCGAGCTTGCGGTCGAAGCCCCAGGCGTCGTAGACCAGGTCGCGGTAATTGACCTGGTGACAGATGGCGCGTAGCTGCTCGACCTGCTCGGGCGGCAGCACGATGTCATCCCACCCGTAATGGGGCGTGATCGCCTGGGCCAGCGTCGAAAGCCTGCGATTGGATTGCAGACGGCAGGCGGCGTAAAGATCGGCGTCGTTAACCCGGCTTGTTGCCGGGTCCCGCCAATGAGCCAG
>DATIXD010000159.1:0-19711 GCA_035518875.1 Methylococcaceae bacterium
AATGTAATAGTCACAGTCGTCGATTACCTTTTTGATCAAGTTCCACTGAGATTCATTTGCTGCCGGGAACAGTTCCATTCCAGCTGGCATGCAGTCAAGCTCAAGAAGCGCGTGCATCACTTCCTGCCGCTCGGCCTCAAGATCTTTGAATGTGCTGCTCACAAAAACTTGAAATCTCTTCTCCACCGCGATGTCCTTTATGTAACGAAACGAATAGCGTTTATCCGCCGCGCCGTTAAGTGCGAATCGAGCATGCAAAATAGGGTCTGCAAAATGCAAAATGCAAAATGGGACCAAGTCTCCTGTTTTGCCAGCCGCTCTTTGTCCGGGGGTAGGACGGGTAAAACTTAACGTTCCCATTCACTCAACAGCTTCCGTTTCGTCAAGCTGCCACGCGCGGCGATACCTCGCGCTCGATGGTTTCCACCAGTTCGCTGCGTGCTTTCCGCAGGTCGTAAGCAGTCTGGAGATTGAGCCAAAATTCCGGTGTGGTGCCGAAATAGCGCGCCAGCCTGAGTGCCGTGTCGGGCGTGATGGCGCGCTTCTCCCTCACGATATCGTTGATGCGGGGCGCGGGCACTTTGAGGGCCAAGGCCAACGCATTTGCGCTCAGATCGAACGGAACCAAAAACTCTTCCCGCAAAATTTCACCCGGATGAACCGGGCGCATTGTATTGGTTGTCATGATGCTGACTTCTCTATGGTAAGCGACGACTTCAACGTCATAAGCGTGGTGCGTTTATAGGCCCTAAAAACGCCTAATCGATCTAGTGATAATCAACAATTTCAACGTCATACGCATGACCGCCCTCGAAGCGGAAGCAAACGCGCCATTGGCTATTGATACGAATGCTCCACTGATCGTCCCGGTCCCCGAATAGCTTTTCCAGGCGATTGCCCGGCGGACTGCGCAAGTCTTCGATGGCGCTGGCGGAATCCAGCATTTGCAGCTTGCGTTCGGCCCGTGCCTGGAACGCGCGGAACCGGCGTGGGCTTCCGCCCGAGAACAGCGCTTCGGTGTCCTTGCAGCGGAACGTCCGGATCATGGCGAAATGATATAACGCTCAGCGTTAAACATGAAGCGTTATGGCTTGCGATGGTGATCCGCCGCAGGGGTTTATTTGGCGGAACCGCTACCGCGTTCCGCCCTACTACAAAACCTCCGCCAGATTCCCCTTCTCCTCCAGCCAGACCTTGCGGTCGCCGGCGCGTTTCTTGGCGAGCAGGAGGTCGAGGCGGTTGTCGGTGTCGTCTTCCTGTTCCAGGGTGAGCTGGATCAACCGTCGGGTGTCGGGATTCATGCTGGTTTCCCGCAGTTGCGAGGGATTCATCTCGCCCAGACCCTTGAAGCGCTGGACGTTAACCTTGCCCTTGATTTTTTCCGCTTCGATGCGGTCCAGAACGCCCTTTTTCTCCGCCTCGTCGAGGGCGTAGTAGACATGTTTGCCCACGTCGATGCGATAGAGCGGCGGCATGGCAACGAACACATGGCCGGCGGCGACCATCGGGCGGAAGTGGCGGACGAACAGGGCACAGAGCAGGGTGGCGATATGGTTGCCGTCGGAGTCGGCGTCGGCCAGGATGCAGACCTTGCCGTAGCGGATGTTCCCCAGGTCCGGCGAGCCCGGATCGACGCCCAGGGCGAGCGCTATGTCATGCACTTCCTGCGAGGCCAGCACGCTTTCCGAATCCACTTCCCAGGTATTCAGGATTTTCCCCCGCAGCGGCATGATCGCCTGGAACTCGCGCTCGCGGGCCTGTTTGGCCGAGCCGCCGGCGGAATCGCCCTCCACCAGGAACAATTCGGTGAGGCGTGTGTCCTGCGAGGCGCAATCGGCGAGCTTGCCGGGCAGGGCGGGGCCTGCCGTCACCTTCTTGCGAACCACCTGCCGACTGGCGCGAAGGCGTTTCTGGGCGCTCTCGATGATCAGGGTGGCGATGCTTTCGCCAACAAGGGGGTGCTGATTGAGCCAGAGACTGAAGGCATCCTTGACCACGCCGGAGACGAAGGCGACGCACTCGCGGGAGCTGAGCCGTTCCTTGGTTTGCCCTGAAAACTGCGGTTCCTGGAGCTTGACCGATAGGACGAACTGGCATTTTTCCCAGACGTCTTCGGGTGCGATCTTGATGCCCCGAGGCAACAGATTGCGGAACTCGCAAAACTCGCGGACGGCCTCGGTCAGCCCGGCGCGCAGGCCATTGACATGGGTGCCGCCCTGCGGGGTCGGCACCAGATTGACATAGCTTTCCGCCACCGCCTCGCGCACTTCCGCCGCCCAGACCACCGCCCAGTCGGCACTTTCCCCGCTACCTTCCATCGCGCCGGTGAAGGGTTGATCGGGTACGCATTCGACGTGGCCGATCTGATCCAGCAGATATTCCGGCAGGCCGTTCTCGTAATGCCAGACTTCTTCCTCGCCGCTCGCCTCGTCGAAGAGACTGATCCGAAGGCCCGGGCACAGCACCGCCTTGGCACGCAGCAAATGCTTGAGGCGGGGGACCGAGACGCGAGGTGAGTCGAAATACCGGACTTCCGGCCAGAAGCGGACGATGGTGCCGGTTTCCCTGCGGTTGGCGCTACCGATCTCGGTCAGCTCGGAGGTCTTTTCGCCTTGCGCGAAACTCATCGTGTAAATCTTGCCGCCACGGCGGACTTCCACTTCCAGGCGCATGGACAGGGCATTGACCACCGAAATGCCCACGCCGTGGAGGCCGCCGGAAAAGCTGTAACTCTTATGCGAAAACTTGCCCCCTGCGTGCAGCTTGGTCATGATGACCTCGACGCCGGAGACGCCCAGTTCGGGATGGGTGTCCACCGGCATCCCGCGGCCGTCGTCGCGTACTTCCACGCCGCCATCCTTCAGCAGCTTCACTTCGATGGAGCGCGCGTACCCGGCCAGGGCCTCGTCCACGCTGTTGTCGATGACTTCCTGGGCCAGATGGTTGGGGCGCGAGGTGTCGGTATACATGCCGGGGCGCTTGCGCACCGGGTCGAGTCCGCTCAACACTTCGATGGCGGAGGCGTCGTAGACTTCGCTCATAGGCTGGTAGACAGTGCCAAATAATTGGGGATGGGATAGCCGCGGAGGCTGGGGTTTTTCGCAAACCGAACAGGCCGAAAGATAGGCGCCATAGCCTAGATAGTCCAGGCGGATTTATCAAGTTGAACGATCCTGTGGGATAATGTGCCGCTTTGACAGCGCTCAGCCCAAGCCTTATCGTAGGGTTCCGCGCCAATCAACACTATCTGCATGGTCAAGAAAGCCTTCCGTTTCGAGGAATCCCTCGCCGAACTCGAACAACTGGTCGAACGCATGGAGCAGGGGAACCTGTCGCTGGAGGAGTCGCTAAAGCTGTTCGAGCACGGCGTCCAGCTGACGCGCTCCTGTCAGAAAGCCCTGAAGGAAGCCGAGCAAAAGGTACAGATCCTTCTGGAAGAAAATGGCCAACCCACTCTGAAGCCCTTTACCGATGAATCCTGAAAACGCCCTGAAAGATTTCATGCAAGCCTGCCAAAGCCGTGCCGAGAGCGCGCTGGACGCACGCCTTCCCGCCGCGAGCAAGCTCCCGGAACGCTTGCACGAGGCCATGCGCTACTGCGTCCTGGGTGGCGGCAAGCGCTTGCGTCCCTTACTGACTTATGCCACCGGAAGGGCCTTGGACTTGACCATGGATCGGTTGGACGGCCCCGCCTGCGCCGTGGAATTCGTCCACGTCTACTCGCTGATCCACGACGACTTGCCGGCGATGGACAACGACGATCTACGGCGCGGCAAGCCGACCTGTCACAAGGCCTATGACGAAGCCACCGCGATTTTGGCCGGGGACGCCTTGCAGGCGCTCGCGTTTCACGTGCTGGCCCACGATCCTGCGATCGACGTTCCGGCAGCCTGTCGCGTCGCGATGATCGAGACACTGGCGACGGCCTGCGGCTCCCTGGGAATGGTCGGCGGTCAGGCCATCGACCTGGATTCGGTCGGCAAGACACTGGATGTGCCGGGGCTGGAATGTATGCATATCCGCAAGACCGGTGCCTTGATACGGGCGAGCGTCCGCCTGGCCGCCCTGGCGAAACCGGGGCTGGAGGTGGAATTGGCCGACAAGCTGGATCATTACGCCAAATGCATCGGTCTGGCGTTCCAGATCCAGGACGACATTCTGGACGAGGAAAGTGATACCCAGACGCTGGGCAAGACCCAGGGCAAAGATCGGGACAACAACAAACCTACCTATCCCGCGCTGCTGGGGATGGCCGGCGCCAAACAGAAGGCGCAAGAACTGCATGAAGAAGCGCTGGCAAGCCTGTCCGGTTTCGGCGAGGACGCCGGCTATTTGCGTGCACTGTCCGCGTTCATCATCCAGCGGCAGAGTTGATGTGGGTGGGGCGGTTTTCGGCCGCTCTCCCTGAACGGCGGCCTAAGGGCTGCCCTGCACTCGGCGCGGGCCCCGCGTTCGCCGGCCAATCTTTCCTTGAAACCGGCTCCCCGGAGTTTCATAATTGATCGCCAGTTCAATTTCTTATCAAAACGATCGGCTTAAGCATGGCTGCGGAAGCTGCATCTCAAGTCCCGGAATGCCTAATCAATGAGTGAATCGAAAACGTTCCCTTTTCTTTATGGAATAAACAGCCCTGCCGATCTGCGGCGATTGCCGGAAGAGCAGCTGCCGCAACTGGCCGAGGAAGTGCGCGCATTCCTGCTTGAGAGCGTCAGTCAGTCGGGGGGGCATCTGGCTGCAGGCCTGGGAACCGTGGATCTGACCATCGCCTTGCACTATGTCTTCGATACGCCGAACGACAGAATCGTCTGGGATGTCGGCCATCAGGCTTATCCGCACAAAATACTCACCGGCCGCCGCGACCGCATGCCCACCATCCGGAAAAAGGACGGGCTTTCGGCGTTTCCGACGCGGGAAGAGAGCCCTTACGACACGTTCGGCGTCGGTCACTCCAGCACCTCCATCAGCGCCGCACTGGGCATGGCGATCGCCGCCTCGCTGGACAAGAGCGAGCGCCATGCCGTGGCGGTCATCGGCGACGGCGGCCTGACCGGCGGCATGGCCTTCGAGGCCCTGAATCACGCCGGCGTGCTCGACGCCAACCTGCTGGTCATCCTCAACGACAACGAGATGTCGATATCGCCCAATGTCGGCGCCTTGAACAACTACCTGGCCAAGATCCTGTCCAGCAAGTTCTATTCGAGCATGCGCGAGGGCAGCAGACATTTGTTGAGCCGCAGCATGCCCAGCGTCTGGGAGCTGGCGCGCCGCGCCGAGGAGCATGTGAAGGGCATGGTCGCGCCCGGTACCCTGTTCGAAGAGCTGGGATTCAACTACATCGGCCCCATCGACGGCCACAACATGGACATGTTGGTGACCACCCTGCGGAACCTGCGCGATCTGCCGCCAGGGCCGCGCTTCCTGCATGTGGTGACCAAGAAGGGCAAGGGCTATCTTCCCGCGGAACTCGATCCGGTGGCCTACCATGGCGTGGGGACTTTCGATCCGAGCAAGGATCATCTCCCGAAAGCCAAGCCCAGCAGTCCGACCTACACCGAAATCTTCGGTCAGTGGCTTTGCGATATGGCCAAGCAGGAGCCCAAACTATTGGGCATTACCCCGGCCATGCGCGAAGGTTCGGGCCTGGTCGAGTTTTCCGAGCGCTTCCCGGAACGCTATTTCGATGTGGGTATCGCCGAGCAGCACGCCGTGACGCTCGCCGCGGGCCAGGCCTGCGAGGGCTACCATCCGGTGGTGGCGATTTATTCCACCTTCCTGCAACGCGCCTATGATCAGTTGATTCACGACGTGGTTCTGCAGAATCTGCCGGTGCTGTTCGCCCTCGATCGCGCCGGCCTGGTCGGGCCTGACGGCCCGACCCACGCGGGCAGTTTCGATTTCAGCTACATGCGCTGCCTGCCGAACATGCTCATCATGGCGCCCGCCGACGAGAACGAATGCCGGCAGATGCTTTACACCGGCTTCAAACACCAAGGCCCTGCCGCTGTCCGCTATCCACGCGGCAAGGGGCCGGGCGTCGAGATCAGCGCGCAAATGTCCGCTCTGCCCATCGGCAAGGCCGAGATCAGGCGTCAGGGCACGGGCATTGCAATCCTTGCCTTCGGCAGCATGGTCACGCCGGCACTGGAAGTGGGCGAAAAACTTGGCGCGACCGTGGTCAACATGCGTTTCGTCAAACCGCTGGACGAAGCCTTGGTGACGGAGATGGCCAGGACTCACGACACCTTGGTCACCGTGGAGGAAAACGTGATCGCGGGTGGCGCCGGTGCGGCAGTGAACGAATACCTCGGGGCCCGGCAATGCCTACTGCCGATCCTGAACCTTGGCCTGCCCGACGCCTTCGTCGAACAGGGCAGCCGTGAGGAATGCCTGGCCGCTTGCGGGCTCGATGTCGGAGGCATTGACGCCTCGATTCGAGCCTTTTTGGATCGCCAGCACCTTGGCGAACATCAGCCCGTGAGGCACGCCAAAGCCAAGGGCAAGCATTGATGGAGCGGCTCAAGGCTAAGATCCGGGACATCCCGGATTTCCCCAAGCCGGGCATCCTTTTCAAGGACATTACTCCGCTGGTGAAAGACCCGGCGCTACTGCGCCTGACGGTGCACCAGCTCCTGCATCCATTCCTGGGGCAGAACATCACCGCCGTCGCCGGCATGGAGGCGCGCGGCTTCATCTTCGGTTCCCTGGTCGCCTGGGAATTGGGCGTCGGCTTCATACCACTGCGCAAACCCGGGAAGCTCCCCTACGATGTGCAGTCCGTCGCCTACGACCTCGAGTACGGCTCCGCCGCGCTGGAAGTGCACATGGATGCACTGGGGGCGGGCGACCGCGTCCTTTTGATCGATGATCTCCTCGCCACCGGGGGTACCGCCAAGGCCAGTTGCGAGCTGATCGAAAGCCTGGGCGCGGAAGTCGTCGCCTGCGCCTTCGTGGTCGAGCTTGATTTCCTCAAGGGCCGGGAGAACCTGCGAAAATACCCGGTTCATTCCCTATTGCATTACTGATTCTCGGCCAAGGCGCAGGATGCATTCCGCGCACTATTGGTAATGATCGTGAAATTCAAGCAGACCACCGCCATCGGCCTGATTATCGGGCTGTTGGCGGTTACCCCGATCTCTTTTGCTTACGAATCCGATTCGGATTTCAAAGCCGCTCCAAAACCCTATCTTGCCCAGGAGGACATCGACGATCCCGAAGCGGTCGAAGGCGATTTCGAGGAGCGTGTTCGGGTGATGCAGGAATGGTTGCGCAGACGTGAGGCCGAACGCCGCCATCAGGACTGGGGATTCGATGTCGTCAGCCCGCAGGAGTCGCCCGTCGCACGGCCATCTTCTTCAAACTATTTCGAAGAGCACGGTTACGACGAGCGCGGTTTCCGCCGTCTGGACGGGAACGTGCGCGTGAAGTTGCGCGGGGTGCAGGACGATTCGGAGCAGCAAACCCCGCAAGGCGGTTGGGATTCATCAGCCGGTCAGCTCGATGCAACCCGAAAGCCTTTCAAATCTTCGGATCATGCGCCGCGATTGAGTCGCGCGAATAAAACTTCGGGTCGGGCCAGGGGCAAGGTGTCTTCCAGACATCGTTAGGTTTTCGTCAAACCAAGGCCGGGAAAGACGCTAGGCCGTCAACGCCCCGCCATCTTCCGAGAACAGTGCAATATCCGCGGCGGCTACGCCCAGTCTGAGTTTTTCCCCTTTCCGGAAAACATGCATACCGGGTAGGCGGGCCACCATCAAGCCGTCGCGGTCCTGGGATGGCGCCCCGGCGGGATCGAAATGCAGCAGGGTTTCGTGGCCCAGATACTCGATGAGGGCCGCTTGTGCAATGAGGCCGTCTTCGCTTTCTGGCAGGAGACGGAAGGCTTCGGGGCGGATGCCGGCGATCAGCGGGCGGCCGAGACAGGGGCGCAGACTTTCGGGCGGAATGCCCGCGGGCGCGGTCGGCAGGCATTGGTCGCCCAGCGCGATGAGGGCTTGTCCGCTGGCGTTCAGGGAGAGTCGGGTGGGAAACAGATTCATGGGCGGATTGCCGATGAAGCCGGCGACGAAAGTGTTGGCGGGCTGCTCGTACAGTCCCTTGGGGCTTGCGATTTGCTGAAGCCGGCCCTGGTTGAGCACGGCGATGCGTTGACCCAGCGTCATGGCTTCGACCTGATCGTGGGTCACGTAGATCATCGTGGTGCGCATGCGTTTCTGCAAATCGCCGATTTCGGCCCGGACTTGCACGCGCAGCTTGGCGTCCAGGTTGGAGAGTGGTTCGTCCAGCAGGAATACGGCCGGCTCCCGGACCAGGGCGCGCCCCATCGCCACCCGCTGTCGCTGTCCCCCGGACAGTTGCTTGGGGAGCCGTTCCAGCAATTCCTCTAGGCCCAGCATAGCCGCCACCCGTTCGGTCCGCTGCCGGACTTCGGCCTTGGGGAGCTTGCGCATCTTTAGGGGAAACTCCAGATTGCCTCGCACCGTCATGTTCGGGTAAAGCGCGTAATCCTGGAACACCATGGCGATGTTGCGCGCCTGGGGTGTCAAGCGGTTGGCCACTCTTCCGCCGATCAGTATCTGTCCCCTTGTGATGTCCTCGAGTCCGGCGATCAGGCGCAGCAGCGTCGACTTGCCGCAGCCTGAAGGGCCGACGAAAACCATCAACTCGCCGTCGGCGATACCCAGGTTTAGATCGGCAATGGCCCGGATTCCGTTGGGATAAGTCTTCTCGACGTTCTCGAATTCGACGCTCGCCATGGGGCCGCTTCAGTCGAAAAAATTCTCGAAGCCGATCAAGGGGAGGGCACGCTGCATGATGGGATCGGCCGCGAAGTGTTTTTGCACGGCATGATCCCCCAGATGGTTCGCCAGGGCGATGAGGATCATGGCTTGATTGAGGCAGAGATATTGGTAGGCGACCACGCCTGATTTCGGGTCGACCGCGTCGTAAAAGCCGAAGTCACCGTAGATCGGATAGCGCTGAGCCAACTGGCGCAGGTTGGCGCTGGCAGCCTCTGGTTCGGTGAGGAGCGCCAGCGCCGCCGCGTGTGGCGTCACCGCGCCTTCCGGGTAACCCAACGAGCCCAGGATGTGAACGCCGTATTCGGTATATCGCTCCGATCCCGGCATCGAACTGGGCGACATCCCCCAGACCGGATAGCCCAGTTCCTCCAGGGCGTAACGGCGCTGGATTTCGGTGTGAATCTCCCCGTTCCTCCCCAGATTTGCGGGTGCGTAGCGCTTTTCATCCAACACCAGCGCGGGCATCAGCGCCTCGAACAGGCTGCCTCCCCAGGAGGGCACGTAGCGGTAATCGCGCCATTGATAATAGCCGCCGATCCAGTGAAAGCCGCGCTCGGTCTTTTCCCGGCGATTCAGGGGTTGGTTCGACTGCCAGGTAAATTCATTGGGAAAGGTGCGCGCCATGGCGAACCAGTGCTCTTCCGGCGCCTCGCCCTTGCCGATGGCGATCAGGCTGCCGATCCGCGATTCGGCGTAGAGCGCCCCGTAATGCATGTTGTTGCGCAGCCCCAAGTTCACGTAATAGCCGTGGGACATGAGCTTCCACTGGTCATCGTAAAAAAAGCGGTAGTCGCCCTGCTCGATCAGCCGGGTGCAACGTTCGTGAATTTCGGGAAAAGCCATGCGCGCCGCCATCAGCCCGGCGGTCAGCCAGGAGGAGTCGACGAAGGAAATGAAATTGCTGGTGCGCTCCAGGGTGGTGGTGTTGTAGTAGTTGTAATAAAAGCCGTGGTAGGTTTCCATCTGTTCCAGGGCGGCCAGGGTGAGGCGCAGTCTTTCCAGGGCTTGCTCCCGCTCGATGAGTTTCAGCTCATGGGCCGCGACGATGGCCAGCAGATGAAAGCCGATGTTGGTGACGCCGGTGTAATCGCCGATGCGAGCGTCTGCAAGCTCAACCGAGCCGTTGCCGAAGTGGATGCGATCCAGGGGCAGGCCGTGCGCCTTGTCGGTCAGGGCGTCGATGCCGCGCCAGGTGTCCAGGGCGAGGCGGCGCAGGAATTCGCGTCCGTCCGTCGGGAGCGTGGCAGGATCGATCAGCAGCTGTTGGGGCCAGCCAGCCAGGCGGTCCTTGAGGTGGGGACGAGCCGCTGTTTCTCCGCCGAAGGCTTCTTCCCAGGCTTTTTTCTTCCACGCCACGACCAAGTCGTCTGCGCCGGGGCCGGGATGGCCGGTTTTGATCAGGGCGATGTCGTCGATGAAATAACCGCCTTGCGGGATGCGGGTGTCGCGGGCATGCAGGGCGAAAACCAATTCGGACAGGTTGGTCCAGTCGCGGATGCCGATCATCTCCTTCAGCGGCACCATCACCCGCCGCCATTCGCCGTCGATGCCGCCGACCACGGAACCGCCTTCCTCCCGAAGGCCCGCGACGGTGGGATGGGGTCGTCTGAATTCCACCTCGATCTGCTTGTTAAAATCCTCGGCGGAATCCCCCTTGATCCAGAAAGCCAGATGATCGTAGTCGGAGGCGTCCAGCCCGCGCAGTTGCAGGACCAAGTCGATTTCCTGAACCTGCCCGGCGGTTTCGTTATTGGCTGAAACTCCTGGCATGATGTAGCTCAGGTGCAGGTCGCGGGTCGGCTTGCCCTCGCGCTCGACGTTCTCCAGGCTGAAGCGGAAGCCGGCATCCGGTTTGTCTTCAGGCGCGGCGCGCCAGTCCTGTTTGAGGGCATCTTCACCGAGGTTTTCGAAATCGGCCAATGTCACTTGTTTCAACACCGACTCTAAAGAGGCAGCATGATCATCGCCTTGGCTCAAGGAACTGATTAGTGCGAGAGACAGGATGAGAAAGATCGGCAGCGTTTTGGTCAACACCAAATGGGGTCCGTATTGTTGTTTTGCCTCTTCGGAGGAATTGGCGTTATGTGAATTCGAGTGGGTACGATAAGGAAACGCTCGCGAGACCTGTTTGAATCGGGTTTCCGCACCCGAAGGCGGGTAACTCTCTTTTGCTCGGCCAAAACAAAGTTGCCAAAAACAAATCTGCAGGCGCAGATTTGGACGCCTCTGGCGCGCGAAGCGCGAGCGCCGAGGACGGCGCGAGTCCGCAGGCCGCCCGACAGCCGAGAAAGCCCTTGCGCTGCTACGAAAACCATCCCTGATTTTCGCCCTTCGGGCCAGCCTCCGGCTGCTCAGATTTGCTCCCGGCAATTTTGGCGCTTTCGCCGGGGGACGGCAGAAGGGCGATCCTTCGCCCTCAGCCGACGCACGGCATCCCTGCCGTTCCCCTTCGGGCTGTGCTCACTCGGTACATCCAAGTACCTCGCCCTTGGGGCGGCTTGGCCGTGCAAACCGGCTGTCCTGCCGGTCTTTCCCGCCAAAAGCTGCAGTGCTCAGCGCCGCTGAACGGGATTGAAGATCAACAGCAAGAATACCCGAAATTTACCCACTTCGTTTCACATCGAACCCAAAATAGGTCGTTGTGTTGGGTTACTTGACCTGAAACGGCAACATCATGCCGCTCTCCGCGTGCTCGACGATGTGACAATGCGCCATCCACTTGCCCGGATTGGATGCATCCAACAGGATGTCGACGGTCGCCCCTTGGGGGATGAGCGTCGTGTCCTGCCAGGCGGGGTTCGTGTTGCGGACACCGTTTGTTGCCAAGACCAGGAAACGCTGGCCGTGAAAATGAATCGGATGGTACATGGGATGCATGCCGTTGGGATCATTGAAGAGGCGGATCTTGATCTTGTCGCCTTGGGTGAAATTCCAGGTTTCGATCGCCATGTTTTCCTTGCCGGTGATCTCGTCCACCATTTTCCAGACCACTGTCTTGGAAGTGGCTGCGCGATTCATCGTCGCCATCGTATCCTCCCACTCGATGCCATCGCCACTTTCTTCTTCGCCCATCGCCGCGTGTTTCATCAGGGTGCCGTCGGGCATCCGGTGTAGGCCATGTTCCCCGATGGTGCTCGCCTCCATGAGTGAATGATCCATGTCCAGAGTAAGTTTCAAATATTTCTGGGGCTCGATCGAGAAAAACGGCTCCAGTGCCGCGTTGTTCCCGGCGTCCCGGCCTTCGGTCCGCAACAGCGAAAATGCCTTTGCATAAGACCTGCTGATCGTCTGTTGGTTAACCGTCACGCTACCCAACGAGTGGGTTTTATTCGGCGTTCGGTGTTGCAAGGGGTAGTGACCCGGCCGATCGAACAGTACATCCACGACGCGCCGTTCGCCCGGCGCCAGGACCACGCTGTCCACCCAGGTCTCTTTCGGGTAACGGCCCAGATCGGCGCCGACTTGCTTCATCCGCACGCCGGGAATGGCCAGGTTGAAAACGCGTGCATTTGCCACATTCGTCAGATAAAGACGAACCACTTCGCCGCGTTTCACGGCGAAACGATGATCGGTGTCGCCGTTCGTCAGGAGGCTATTCCCGAAGCGGCCCATGAGTGCATGGTCGACAAACTCTTTGAAAAAGGGGATGCGATCGCCCGACGGATCGAGCGCGATATCGGCCAGGGCCAGAACGATTTCCCGGTTGACGGGTGGCCAATACGAGGTGTCCGTTGGCGTGACTACGACCGCGCCGTAAAGTCCCGACGCCAAGGCATAATCCGTGCGGACATGGGGATGGTACCAGTACACACCCGGATCGGGGAATTCCAATCGGTACTCCAATGTTTCGCCGATCCGTTGAGTCTTTTGGGTCAAACCGGGCACACCGTCAAAGGCGTTCGGCAGTCGGACGCCGTGCGTATGCAAGCTCGTCTCGGTATCGCCTCGATTGCGCAAGCGGAGGGTTATTTTTCCTCCCTGGCGTACGCGCAACGTGGGGCCGGGCACGGATCCGTTGTAGGCCAGCATGCGTAGCCAGCGGCCGCCGATCTTTTTCTTGACCGGAGCGAGTTCCATTTCAATGACGTCCCCGCTGTTTAGGCTGATCGTTTCCGTGCGGCTCGCCTTCGGAAGTCCCTTTGCCCCAAGGGGGAATCGCTGTTTGAGCGATTTGTCGCGACCATTCGCCCCTCGATCCATCATCGGGCAACTTTCATGGTCGGCGGTGACGGTGTGAAGGTCGTCAGAGCTTACGGCTGCAGCGACATGGTCGACATGGGCCGGATCGGCGGCAAGTCCCTCAGGGCCGAATAACCCCAGGAATACCATCGGTACGAATAACGCGCTAGCGCGTAACCCGAGGATTAAATTCACCGGTGCGCATTTTGTCGGAGGTGTGCACATAGCCGTTCTCCTGGCGTAACGTGTAGATAGACTTCCCGTGGTTCCCCCTTCTGCGAATGATGTTTGCCAAACGAGACTCACTGAACAGGGCTTTTCGAGCGGAGTTGTAGATTAGGTAATCTCCTATGTTGATTGCAGTGAGGTCTTGCAGATGAAGAACGTGAAATATTTACAAGTTGTGGGCGTCCCGGTGCGGTGCAATGACACAACGAATGCGAGAAGGCCCGCGCAAATGCCCACCCAATACGCTAGATGCTGTCTTCGGCCTGACAGCCCGGCTGCTACCCTCATTTCTGCACTTTTTTTCATGCAACCAAATGTTACGGGGCCTTGTAGCGTCCTTTTTTCGCCTTCGCCGATCCTAGAGCCTCGTACCTGGATAAACAGTGAAAGAATGACCGAGAATTCAGCAAAGAGTACCCGCCGAGAGCAGTGTCCAGTGTTCCACCGTCATAGGCATATCCGCAATGACAACCATCCCGCCTTTTCGGACACCATTAGCGCCGAATTGTGATTTCCGATGGCCGTGGGGCCTTCGCAAAGAAAAGAGGCACAAGGTTCAACAAACCCGGCCCAAAAATACACTGGCTCCTGATAATTGAATCAACCGGACAAGTACGGGAAGTTCGTCAAGGCGGTTGGAACCGCCAGGTTTGATTTCGTGAATTCAAGGCGGTCTATCGAGCACAAGATGGCCACGGGAACCCCGGATAGGCCGTTTCCGTGACTCGAATCCAGCCGCGGACGGCTGGCCCTCGTTCCAGGCTGTGTTAAATTGACTGCCACTAGACCCGAAGAGGCGGCACGGGCGAGCATGTTCAAGACGGGATTGCATGAGCTAGCAACGGCCTGGCAGTTACGCCGTCCTGCCTTGCTTTTGCTCGCGGCTGTTATTTTGGCGCTCCAGGCTGGCTGCGATTCCGGTAGCGGCAGCCCGACCTTCATCCAGTTCTGGGCAATGGGCCGGGAAGGGGAAATCGTCAAGGCGCTGCTGCCCGAGTTCGAGCGCCGCAATCCGGATTTGCGGGTGCGGGTGCAACAGATTCCCTGGAGCGCGGCCCACGAGAAGCTTTTGACCGCCTATGCGGGCGAGGCCATGCCCGATCTGTTCCAGCTCGGCAACACCTGGGTCCCCGAATTCGTCGCCCTGAAGGCCGTTGAGCCGCTGAGCGGTCGAATCGCCCTCTCGACAGTGATTGCGAGGGACGATTTTTTTGAGGGCATACTCGAAACCAATAAGCTGAGCGGTGAGCTGTACGGCATACCTTGGTATGTGGACACGCGTGTGTTGTTCTATCGCAAAGATCTCCTGGCGCGGGCTGGTTATGGCGAGCCGCCCCGGAACTGGAAGGCTTGGCTGGAAGCAATGTCGCGGCTCAAACATCCGGGTGGCAACGAGCGCTATGCCATCCTGCTGCCCATGAACGAATGGCAGATGCCGATAATCTTGGCCTTGCAGCAGGGCGCCGGGCTGCTGCGCGATAACGCCCGTTATGGCGCGTTTAGGGACGAACCCTTCCGGCGCGCATTCACTTTTTACCTGGACTTTTTCCGCCATCAGCTTGCGCCGGCGGTCGGCGAGGCGCAAATCGCCAATCTCTATCAGGAGTTCGCCAACGGCTATTTCGCCCTGTACGTCACCGGTCCCTGGAATCTGGGCGAGTTCCGCCGCCGTTTGCCGGAAGCCCTGCAAGACAGCTGGGCGACCGCAGCCTTGCCCAGCCTCGACGAGCGTTATCCCGGCGTCTCCCTGGCCGGAGGGGCGAGTCTTGCGATGTCCCGCAATTCCTTGCATAAGACCGAAGCTTGGCGGTTGATCGAATTCCTCGCCGAGCCTGCCCAGCAAGCGGCATTTTACCGGCTCACCGGTGATTTACCGGCGCGCAAGTCCGCCTGGGAGAACAGGGTTCTGGCCGGCGATCCTCGAGTCAGTGCTTTCCGCGAGCAATTGGAGTGCGTGGCTTCGACGCCGAAGATTCCCGAATGGGAACGCATCGCCAGCAAGGTGGCGCAATACGCGGAAAAGGCGGTGCGCGGAGAGATGGGCGAGGACGCGGCGCTCACCGCGCTTGATCACGATGTCGATCTGATTCTGGAAAAGCGGCGCTGGCTGCTGGAGCGCCGGCATGAGTGAAACATCCCTTCGCATCAATCCCGCCTTGTGGTTCGTCGCCCCGGCACTGGCGCTGATCGGTCTGTTTTTCTTTTTGCCGGTGGCCGCCGCGCTGCTGCTGAGCTTCACCGATTTCGACATCTACGCGCTGGGGGATCGGGGCACTTTGCGTTTTGTCGGCCTGGACAATTATTTCAGATTGCTCAAGGATCCGATGTTCTGGATCGCCTTGAAGAACACGCTGTATTTCGTGGCGGTCGGCGGGCCGCTGTCGGTCGCCGTATCGCTGGGCGTCGCCTTGCTGGTCAATCACCGGCTGGTGAAGTTCAAAGGCGTTTTGCGCTCGCTGCTGTTCCTGCCGGTGGTGACGACGCTGGTGGCGGTCGCCGTGGTGTGGCGCTATCTCTATCATCCCCGTTATGGTTTCTTGAATTATGCGCTGGGACTGGTGGGGATCGGGCCGATCGACTGGCTGGGTGATCCCCGTTGGGCGATGCCGGCGATCATTCTGATGGCGATCTGGAAAAACTTCGGCTTCAACATGATCATCTTCATCGCCGGCCTTCAGAGCATTCCGACGCGTTTGTACGAAGCCGCGACGATCGATGGGGCGGATGCCTGGCGGCAGTTCCGCCACATCACCCTGCCCATGCTGGCGCCCACTTCCCTGTTCGTGACCATCATCACCATGATCGGCTATTTCCAGTTGTTCGCAGAGCCCTACGTGATGACCCAGGGGGGGCCGGCCAACAGCACGCTGAGTGTGGCCCTGCTCATGTATCAGGAAGGCTTTCGCTGGTGGAACATGGGTTATGCGGCGGCGGTGGCGTTCGTGCTATTCGCCTGGATCCTGGCGGGCACAGTGCTTCAATTAATGTTGCGAACGCGCGAGCCATGACACGCTGGGTTGTGGGCTGGCTGCTGTATGGGGCACTGGGGGTGGGTATCGCCCTGACGCTGTTTCCGCTGCTGTGGATGTTTTCCGTCTCCTTCATGCCGGCCATGGAGGCCACCCGCTTTCCGCCGCGCCTGTTCCCGGAAACGGTCACCTTCGAGCATTACCGGACCCTGTTCGCCCAGCTTGACCTGGCCCTTTACATGGCCAATAGCGCGGGGCTGGCGGCCGCGATCACGCTGATTTCTCTGCTGCTCAACTCGATGGCGGGCTATGCCTTCGCCAAACTTCGTTTCGGCGGGCGTGACTTGCTGTTCAAGCTGCTGCTGGCGGCGATGGTGATTCCGGGGCAGGTCGCCATGCTGCCGCTGTTCTTGATGCTCAAGGAAATGGGCCTGATCAATACTTATGCCGGGGTCATCGTGCCCGGAATGGCGAGCATCTTCGGCATTTTCCTGATCCGCCAGTACGCCCAGTCGATTCCCGACAGCCTGCTCGATGCCGCCCGCATCGACGGGGCAGGGGAGTTGCGCATCTATTGGTCTCTGGTCTTGCCTCTGTGCAAGCCGATTCTGGTCACCCTCGCCATCTTCACCTTCATGGGCGCTTGGAACGATTTCATGTGGCCCCTCATCATCCTCACCGATAGTGATCTCTACACCCTGCCCGTGGCCCTGGCCAACCTCCTGGGCGAGCATGTCCAGGACACCGAGCTGATGATGGCCGGCTCGGTGCTGACTTTATTGCCGGTGATGCTGGTGTTCCTGTTCCTGCAGAAGTACTACATCGAGGGATTGATTTTGGGGAGCGTGAAGGAATAGCTGCCTAAGCGGTTACGTGACGTTCGTCCGGCGCGAGGCAATCTGCTCCCGCAACTGCTTCTGCCGGACGTGGTCGATGGGAAAATTCCATAACGGGGGTGCACCCAAAGCCATGATCAGGCAAGGCAGCCAGCCGTAGATGATCATCAGCCAGAATTTGGCATCCGCGGTTTGGGTTGCCGCGGATGGTTCAAAACCGAAAGCGGCGGGCAATGCGGTACCCATGAACACGCCCAGGGCGATGGCGAACTTGATCGCGATGCCCCATATGGCGAAAAACAGGCCGGTGCGCTGCCGACCCGAGGCGAGGATGTCATGATCCACCACGTCGGCGGCGATCGAGTTGGCGAGCAGGAAGATCGACGCCAGGCTGCTGCCGCGCAATACGATCAACGTTATGTAAAGGACGGTATCGCCCTGACCCACCAGCGGAAAACCGAGACTCCAGAAGCCGATCCAGAGCGCGGCGAACGTGAGCGCCCGATGTTTGCCCAGATGGTTCGACAGTCGCATCCAAAATGGAACTGCGGCGAGGGAGGCCAGGTTTTCGAGCAGAATCATCGACGCGAACAGCTCGGGCCGGCCGACCACATGGGTCAACACCAGTTTATGCAGCGTCGCCTGGATGATCACGGCCGAGCCGAACAGCAGGAGGGCGCACAGAGTACGCATGAAGGCGTTGTTGCGGAGGATGATGCGGAGTGCCTGCCAGCCGCCAAGCCGTTTGCCCCCCAACTCCTCGGGCGGAAACTCCGGCGCCTTGGCCAGCGCCACGCTCACCAAGAGGGGCAGGCTGATCACGATGACGAGCGCGATGGCCAAGAGCTGATCTCGCGTTTCCGAATGTCCCAAGAGCCCCATCACGAGGAGTAGCAAGAGAAACAGAATCTGCCCGAGAACACCGAAGCCTTCCCGCCATGCGGCCACTTGGGTGCGCTCGGTGTAATCGCTCGAAAGCTCTGCTCCCCAGGCTTTATGGGGGAGGTCCACCAGGGTGGTGACGAGAAACAGGAAACTGGCCCAGACCAAGAGGTAGGTCACCGACACCTGTCCGACCGGTACGAAAAGCATCCAGGTGGCCAGCATGAGCAAGGGCGTACCCACGGCGATCCAGGGTTTCCGGCGCCCCCAGCGGGTTCGCAGGCGATCGCTCCAAATGCCGATCAAGATATCCGTCGCCACATCCAACACCCGTGACGCGGCAATCGCCGCGCCCACCGCCGCCAGCGGAAGCGCCAGATCGTCGGCATAGAAAGCGGGGATGAACAGCGCCATGGGCAGGTTCACGACCGCATGGGTGAGATACGGAAGCGCGTAGTAAATCACGACCTTGCGGGTTAATGCCGGACGATCCATGGGGTGATGATATCGAATCCGGGCGCAAAAGGAGCGTATTCCCGCCAAACATGGTTGAAATCGCCAATGAGCAGGGTTCAGAATGGCCTGTCCCTTCTACCCCTTGAAAAGGCAAATAACATGGCAGAGATCATGGAAAAAATCGACGAAGTGCTGCAAGAGCAGGTAGTGCCGGCGGCACGGAAGCTTGCGGCCACCGCTGCGAAGATGATGGGTAATTTACGCGCCCGGTCTGCAGAACTTGTCCGGGAAATGAACAAACCTCCACAAGCCGTTGCAGAGGCGAAGGTTTCCACCGCCCGAGCGGAACAGTATATGGTCAGTCCGGTCCCTGCGGCTCACCTGGATGAAACCGTCAGGGAGGTGAGCCAGCGGCTGTTCAGCCAGGCCGGGGCTTTCGAGTTCATTGATTTGTTGTTTGTCACGGATTCCGAGCAGAGGATGCAAGGCGTCGTGCCTTTGTCGAAGCTTTTGGCGGTATCTCCTCAGACTTATATAAGGGAACTGATGGTCAGTGAGATAGCCAGCGTCGCCCTGACTGATCATCCGGATCGCGTTGCTGAGGTGGCTTTGGACCATCAGATACCCGCCGTCCCCATTGCCGATGAAACGGGGCGTCTTCTCGGAGCGGTCCCGGCCCATAAGGTATTCAAAATAATGCGGGAGGAACACATTCAGGATGTAGACCGCATGGTCGGAATTTGGCGACATTCCGAGCAGGCCTTGTCCGCCATCGAGGGTGACCCGGTGCGCCGTATGGTCGATCGTTTGCCCTGGTTGATCGTGGGAACCTTGGGCTGCGTGCTGGCGACCGGTCTCAGGGCCCCTTTTGAGAACACGCTCAGGGCTGATTTGGCGGTCGCCTTTTTCATTCCCGGCATCGTCTATCTGGCCGACGCCATAGGAACGCAGTCGGAGGCGATCGCGGTGCGAGGACTGTCTTTTAGACGCGCCCCGGTCTCGCAATTGTGGAGAGGCGAACTCAAGACCGGCTTTTTCCTGGGTATCGCGTTGGCATTCGTGGTTTTTCCATTCATTTGGCTCACCTTCAGCGCATCGCTGGCATTTGCAGTCTCCGTCGCTCTTATTTGCGCCAGCAGCGTGGCAACGACCATCGGTCTTTTGTTACCCTCGATCCTGTCCCAGTTGGGAAAAGATCCCGCTTACGGGAGCGGGCCGGTTGCCACGATCATTCAGGATTTGCTGAGTCTCCTCATATATCTCAGCGTGGTGAGCGTGCTGGTTTTTTGATGTCAAAACGTCGAATAGCTTTCAAGCGCCAAGTGTTGGTTTAAGGACAAAAACAGCATCTGGTATGGGAGAA
>DATIXD010000160.1:0-11088 GCA_035518875.1 Methylococcaceae bacterium
CTTCCGGCCCAGCGCCAGTTGGCTCAGGAATCCGGTAAGTCCCGTGCGCGTTTTGCCGAGTCCGCTCCTGAGGCGACTGAATAGCCGTTCAGGCGTCGGCACGGTCGGGATTTCGATTACCGGCGGGACCGCGGGCGCGGCCATTTGCGGCGACGGCTCGAGAACTTCGCGTGCGCGAATTACTCCTCGCGGCGCGCGCAGGAAGTAATTGACATGAATCAGGTTTAACAGCAGCAAGGCCGCGACGGCGCTGTGGGCGACCGCCACCACCACCGGCAGGCGCAGCAGCACGGCGGCTATCCCCAGGCTGATCTGGGCCAACAGCAAGAAGCTCAGCAAGACGCCCGCCTTGCTCAAGCGGGCGGCGCTGCGGTTGGAGCTGATGCCCATCGCCAGCAGACTCAGAAACACGAACACCACCGCCGCGCCGACGCGATGCGTCCAGTGGATGGCCGCGCGCGCCGATAAAGACAAGACGCCGCCCTGATAATTTACGCCCAGATCATGCGGCAAACTGAAGGCTCTAGCGTAATCGACCGGCGGATTGAAGCTACCGAGGCAGGTCGGAAAATCGGGGCAGGCCAACGCGGCATAGTTGACGCTCGTCCAGCCGCCCAGAACAATCTGGACGATGAGCGCCAAAAGGCCCAGCCGGGCGGCCCACCTGAGGCCGCGGCTGCCATCGGGGATGGGCGAAGCGCCGGGTGTCTGAGTAAGACAAAGCCCGTATAACAGGCTCAGGGTCATCAACCCGGCCAGCAGATGGCCGGCGACAACCACCGGCATGACCAGCAGCTTGACCGCCCACATGCCCAGCGCAGCCTGCAAGCCGACCATCGCCAGCGTCAACAGCGACAGGACGACCGCCGCAAAGCGCCGCTCCTTGACCCGCCAGGCCAGCCCGGCCAGGATCAGCACGAACAAGCCCAAAGCTCCTGCCAAATAGCGGTGCGCCATTTCCTTCCAGGCTTTAGCGGCATCGCCGGCAATCGTGGCAGGCAAGTCGACGACCATCTGGCCGTAGCAACCCGGCCAATCGGGGCAACCGAGACCGGCGTCGGCAATGCGGACATAAGCGCCCAGAACGATCACGCAGAATGCCAAAAAAACGCAAAACAGGGTTAATTGTCTGAACATGGGGGTCTTGTTGTTGTCGTGAAAATGCCGATGGGTCCGGAATCCGGGCTATCAGCCGATCTGGGAAGCCTTGAGCAGGCGCTGCAAATCCCGCAGCGCCCCATAGGGATCGAAACCCGGCTCATACCACATCATCAGATTGGCGAAAGGATCCATCAGCAGCACCATACCGTCGGCCAGAGGCTCGCCCACCGCGTCCTGCAGACGCCGGCGCAAGGTCTCGGGAAGGCCGGCAATCAGAAGCGTGGGATCGGTCGCAGCAAGCGCCTTGATCGACGCTGAATCCGCCGGGTCCGGCAGCAAAAGCAACCGCCGCACGCGGGGGATTTCCTTGTTCAACATGAGTCGGAGCTGACCGGTCTTGTGGGCGGTTTCCCTGCACAGGTCCTGGCAGGTGGGGCCGGATGCGATCTGCACCAAAACCCAACGGCCCTTGATTTCAGGCAGATTTTCTGCCGGCGTGATCGGAGCGTGGAAGAAATCGGCGTACTCGAAAGGCCGTGCCGGCACGATCAAATGACCGTAATTGCTTTTCTGCCGGTCCTCGACCAATTCGGGATTTTTCGACAAGTACCAGGCGATGGCGAAGGGAACCACGCAAATCAGCGCGATGAGGAGAATCACCAACCGGTTGCGCTGCATGTTTGAAGTCGTTGTTATCAAGTTCGCAAAATACCAATGAGTCGGATTCAGAAACGATGCTATTCCGGCCGCTTCCGTTCATAGCCGTACCAGACGTACAGGAACACCAGAACCAGGGCGAAGGAAAACCATTGCAGGGCATAGCCTTGATTTGTTTCCGGCAAGAGGCTGGGGGGCTGCCAAGCGCGTTCGTACCCCTCGCCTTCGTTAGCGTCCAATAATACCTGATAAGGCAACAGCCGATAACCAAGCCTCCCCGAGAGGCGTTCGCTATCGGCCAGTTGCACCAGCGCCGGCCACCCCGGGGAGGGAATTTCGGAGCCCTTGAGCTTGAAGCCGACACCCGGAAATCTGTCCACGAAGCCGCCGATCCGGACCTTTGTTTGCGTGATGGCGAGATCGGGCCGTCGGGTGCGATCCCGGCCGGCCGGTATCCAGCCGCGATTCACCAGGACGGTCAAGCTTGAACCATTGATCCGCAACGGCGTCAATACGTGATATCCTGCTTGCTGCTTGAAAATCTGGTTGTCCAGGAGAAACTGATGTCCGACGTCATACTCTCCGGCCACGACCACGCGCCGATAGCGGTTTCCTTCCAGAGTCAGTCCCTCGCCCGTGAGCGCGATGGGCGGCTCGTTTTGGTGTTGCTCGCGCAGGGCCATCAGCGCTTTTTTCTCGTCCGCCCGGTGCAATTGCCAAGCGCCGAGCAGCAGGAACAAGGGGAATAGGACGATGACACAAATAGAAGGTATCCATCCCGGTTTGAAGCTATAATTTTTCAATCCGATTTACTCGCTTTCGGCATAGGGGTTGGCTGGTTAAAACCGGCCGGCTCCTTATTAAGGGAATTCTGAACATGTCCATCCGGGACTTGTCAGAGGCGGATCCCCTCACCCAGGAAGCTATGACTCAATCAGCGCTTCCTTAATTGACGCCAACCGAGAATGACCATGCCAGCTAAGATCCTGATCGTCTTCGTGTTGATTCTGATTGTCGCCAGCCTAGGCACCGCCCTGGTTTATCTCCTTAAAGACCGGAACCGTTCGCCCCGGACGGTGAAAGCGCTGACTTTCCGCATCACCATGTCCATCGGTCTTTTCCTGCTTCTACTACTCGGTTACCGGGTCGGCCTGTTGCACCCTCATGGCTTGCCGGCGACCATCGCCAGCGCCCAAGTCGGTCGCCCATAATCCTAACCCGAGGCCATGAAGCCGCTTTCGCTGTAAGTTTGAAACCGCGCTCGAACGAATGGCCGACGGTGTTTCGGTCATGCCATCCGTTCGATGCAGCCTGAAGCCTGACCGGATGGCGATGATTATGCAATATTCAGAACGTCAAGATACCCTCGCACGCGACCAACGCCCGGGCGCTTTACCCCGTTATCGGGACGTCCTGCAGACCTGTCAGGACGACATCGTGGACCAGTTCGCCAAGCGATTCAACGCGTTGTTCGCACAAATGGACAATTTCATGCTGGGGCTGGCCGAAAATGCCGAAACCAATGCGGCGCGGAACCACTGCTTCGAGGTCATGCATGAAATCCTGCTGCGGCAGACCAACATCGAGCGCACATTTTCCACCGAGCTCGCCCGGGGATTCACCAATTTCGCGGCGGGAAAGTCCGAGCCTTTGAGGAGCGGCGGGGAAACGCGCAAGGTCGACAAGCTCAGTCTGGTCGAAAAGGAAGACTATGAGATTTCCCTGGCCTACAGCACTGTTCTGCATGGCGCCAACACCCAATATTCCGCGCAGCTGTTTGCACTGAACCACCGCCTCGCCATCGTCAACGGCGGCGTTAAATTGGGTGAATATAATCCGGCCCTACCGGGCTCCCCAGCCCAGGTTTGCGACGCCCTGCAAACCGCGTTGGACATTCTGGATATCCCCGTCAGCCACAAGATCAAAATCGCCCTGATCCGCGAATTTGACCGTCAGGTGCTGGGCCAGGCGGAAAAGATCTACGACGATTTTAACGACACGCTCATCAAGGCGGGCATCCTGCCCAATCTATCGCTGGAAGCCATCGGCTACAAACCCGCGGAAAGGCAAACGGCGGGCGCAGCCGAAGTCCAAGTAGCCGGGGAGTCGGAGAGACCGGGCACAGAGGAAGCGCAAGGAGAAACGGTGCCGGAAGAGTCCTCCCTGGACAAGGAAATATTCCAGGGCATTCAGGCGCTGCTCGCCCGGCGCCATGGCGATGGATCGGGATCTACTCCCGCGCCGCCCCATTTCCAGACCAATTTCCCCGAGTTGCTGGCCACGCTGAATAAGCTCCAGACCAGCGCCCCGCCGTTCGTCGAGCGGCGTTCCGTTCATCAATCGCTGAACGCAGTCAAGGAGGCGTTCTCCGAGCAACTGGTCAGGCTGGCCGACATCGTCAAGGAACAGCAGGTCAATTCGGCCGATGCAGACATCATCGATTTGGTCGGCATGCTTTTCGAGTACATCTTGAACGACAACACCCTTCCGGATTCGGTCAAGGCCTTGCTGAGTCACCTTCACACCCCGATCCTCAAGGTCGCACTGCTGGACAAGAAATTCTTTTTCCGCAGCAAGCATCCGGCCCGCCGCCTTTTGAATGCGATGACCCAGGCGGGTGTGTTGTGCAATACCGGCGACAACGACGAGCAAGGCATCTTCGCCAAGATGGAAGCCACCGTCGAAGAGATCTTGCAGAAGTTTGAAGACAATACCGAACTGTTCTCGGTATTGCTCGACGATTTCAACAGCTTTCTCGATAACTTCAACCGGCGGTCGAAGATTGTCGAAAAACGCGTCGTGGAAACAGCCAAGGGACGGGAGCGCCTGCGGGAAGCGCGGCAAAGCGTCTCCCAGGAAATCGTCGACCGGACCTGGAACCGGACCATTCCCAAAGCGGCAGAAGACCTGCTGATGGGGCCTTGGGCTAATCTCATGGTGCTCGCCCTGTTGAGAAACGGACAGGACAGCGAGGAATGGAAACAGGCTCTGGTCGTTCTGGATGAGGTGCTTTGGAGCATAGAGCCCAAGGAATCCGAGGCGGAGCGTCAGCAGTTGCGCGACAAACTGCCGCGTCTGGAGGAGTCGATCCGAAGCGGCCTCGCCATGATTGGCGATCCAGAGGTCAATACCAACTGTCTGCTCCAGGAGTTGGCCGCCTGCCACGAAGCCATGCTAAACGGACCCTCGGAAAAAATGGCGGCCAAGGCCCCCACACCTCAAGCCGCGCCGGCGACGAAGAGCCCCGACGCCCCCCGCACAGTCATCTGGGACGACGTGGAAGTGGAGCCCGCCCAGGCCCGCCCGAATCCGTTCATGAAGCAAGCCGACCCCGAACTGCTGGCGATCATAGAACAATTGAAAAACACCAAGCTGGGCGCGTGGTTCGAGTTCACTGATACGCAAAAGAACAACAAACTTAGGGCGAAGCTTTCCTGGTACAGCCCGAAAACATCCTATTACATCTTCGTCAATCAGGCCGGCATTCAACTGGCGGTCAAATCCCTGCGGACGCTGGCGAAGGAAATGCAAAGGGGCGAAACCCGGATCGTTCCCCCGGCACGCAAACCGCTCATGGATCGCGCCTTGGAAACCATCCACTCCTTCCTCGGCAAGTCCGAGGATTCCCTCCCCGGAGCTTGGCCGGGCGAAGACGCCCAAGCCAAGACCTAGCCGGCCCGAAAAGCGCCTTCTTCGTCTATGCTTTGATGATCCGCGCGCGCATCCCGCATCCATGCGAGATGGGCGCGTGGTCTACATTCGCATGCCGAAGGGGAAATCGCCATGTCCGATCTCGACTCCGCAATCGTATTCGATGCCCTAGACAAAGCGCCTTGGGGCGTGATGATCCTGCTCGATGATCGCATTGCCTGGATTAACACGCGCCTTGCAGAAACCCTGCACACCGACTGGGAAAAACTCGTCGGGCTGAGGAGAGCGGATCCGTCGGTCCCCCCAGGACTCGCCGCTCTGTTCGAAAAGGACAGCGAGCAACTCGCCCTCAGCCTGAGCGATGGAAAAACTCAGCAGTTGCGCCGTTGGCGGCAAACGCTGTCAGATGGGTCGGAGGCGCATTATTTCGAGGACATCACCAAGCTGCTGCGGCTGGAGGAAGAGCACGGACAACTGGAGATGTTAGTGAAAGCACTGGATACCAAGGATTCGGAAACCGGTCTGCTGAACCAGAACGCCATCCTACACGCCCTGGACAGTCAAATCAGCCGAAGCCGGCGTTACGGCAATACACTCTCGGTCATCCGCCTCACCCTGACCCCGCCCCCAGGCGCTGAGGAACCGCAAATCACGCTCCGCGCCATTAGTCAGGAATTCAACGCGCAACTTCGCTGGGCCGACCAGATCGGCCGACTGGACTCGACCACTTTCCTTCTGATCCTGCCGGAAACTTCGCTCAAGGATGCAGAAGAACTGACTTCGAAACTGGAGCACGACCGGGTCGCACTGACAAGCCGCGCCGAGGGTTGGACGCTCGATCTCGCGGCGACGGATTGGCGCCAGGGCGACGATGCCCGCAAGCTGCTCAAACGGTTATATACCCACTCGGCCTAATTGCGCTTCGTGAGCCTGAACAGCCTGCGTCCCATCAAATTCGGCCTGCCCGGCGAAGAAATAGACAAAAAGGACCTGCTGGCCGTCATCCGGCGTTTTCAGAACCTGCACAAGCTCCAACTGCAACGCATCCAGGCGTCGCTGACACCGCGGCAGAGGGATTTCCTCCAACTTCTGCCGCTGTTGTTCCACACCAGTCATCCTTTGCTGCCGGGATTTGTCTCGTTGGAAACGCCCGCCGGCGTCGCCGATTATTCCCCCAGTCGCCAGACGCTGCTGTGCGCCGAACGGCTCACCAAAAGCTTCGAATTCAAGCGGCGGGCGCGGCAAAATTATGCTGTCCATGGCCTTTATCTGATGGGCAGCGTGGGCAGCATCGCTTATTCCAAAAACAGCGACCTGGACATTTGGCTCTGTCATGAGCCCAATCTGGAAGCAGAGGGTTTGGAAGAACTGCGGCAAAAGGCGGTCGCGATCGAAACTTGGGCCGCCAGTCTTGGGCTGGAAGCGCACATCTTCTTCATCAACTCCGAAGACTTCCGTCAGGGCGTGGGCGGGCCGATCTCCACCGAGAGTTGCGGCAGCATTCAGCACCATCTCCTGCTCGAGGAGTTTTATCGCACCAGTCTCTACATCGCCGGGCGCACACCCGCCTGGTGGCTGGTGCCGCCGGACCAGGATGGGCAATACAAGGCGTACCTACGTCACCTCCAGGAAAAACGGTTCATTAATGCCAGCGAGATCATCGACCTGGGGGGGATGGAAAATGTCTCGGCGCAAGAGTTTTTGGGTGGCGCCCTGTGGCATCTGCACAAGGCCATCGACGCGCCGCACAAATCCCTGCTCAAGCTGATGCTGATGGAAAGCTACGCCAGCGAGTACCCGAATCCGGAATGGCTCTGCACGCGGCTGAAAACTGCCGTTCACTCGGGCAACCTGGAAGTCTGTGAGCTCGATCCCTACATCCTCATGTACCGCAAGGTCGAGGACTATTTGTCCAACCGCCGCGAATCGGAACGGCTCGAGTTGGCGCGACAGTGTTTCTATCTCAAGATCAACGAGACGCTCTCCGTGCCCGCCGTCGCGACCGAGGAAAAACGCACGCGCCGCGAAACGCTGCAAGCCATGATCGACGCCTGGGGCTGGTCACGCCAGCACTTGCAGGACTTGGACGGGCGCCGTCGCTGGTCTATTGGGCGAATGTTGGAAGAGCAAAAACTCATCGACCGCGAGTTGACCCGGAGCTACCAGAGCGTTAATCGCTTTGCCCGCGAGCACGTGGAGCCCAAACCTCTCCAGAACGACGAAACCATGCTCCTCGGTCGGCGGCTCCATGCCGCGCTGGAGCGCAAGCCCGGCAAAGTGGAAATGCTCGGCAACGACGGCCCCGAGTCGATCGGGGATGAGGACTTCGTTCTGCATGAAATTCGCCTCGCCGACGGGGACGACGGCTGGGCCCTTTATGCCGGCAGGATCAGACACGAGGCTGCGCAAACCGCCGAGCCTTTGAAGAAGGCGCGGAGCTTGGCGGAAATTCTGACCTGGTTGGCCTTCAACGGCTTCTACCGGGAAAACAGGGCGATCACGCTGCAAGTCTTGGACAGTGCGCTGACCACACCGGAATTGAGGAACAACTTAAATGCGCTCGCCGGATTTAGGCGCCGGCGAGGCGCGCGGGTGGACAGCCTAGACGCGTACGCCCATCCTGCCCGCATCGAGGCTTCGGCGCTGTTCGTCAACATCGGTTGCGATTTCGAGACCGGGCGCAAGGATGGTCTGCAGGTCGCCAGCAGTCGCTTCGACGCGCTGAGCTTCGGCGCCAGCCGGGTTAATCTGATTCAAAGCATCGACCAGGTCAATCTCACCTCCTGGCAGGAAGTTCTAGTCTATCGCCACGAGGGTTTGACTGGACTGTTCGACTGCATTTGCGCGCTCATGAACCGATCCGGCGGCCCAGAAACACCGCCGGCCCTGGAGTGCTTCAGCTTCAGCTCTAACCGATCGCGCAGCATTACCCTGAGAGTCCAGCGTCTGTATCGAGATCTGGCGGACGCCTTCCGGGATTTTAACTCGCCGCGTTACATCGTACGCGGCGGCACCGAATTTTTCGTTTTCGAGAAAACAGAAGGCGTCATCCGTTACCGGAACGTTTCAGACGAATCTGGTCTCCTCTCGGAACTCGCCGCACCCAGGCTGAAATTCGGCACGGTGCTCTTCGATCGCGCCGCTCTGGATGCGTCCCCCTTGCCTTCGATCTACGGAAAAAACCGACGGGGCCTGATCCAGATATTTATCCTCCCGAGGCGGCAGCAGGCGGAGGTTTTTATCTTAGACGAACGAGGCAGTCTCTTCCACCGCATCCATCCCGCCGTTAGCATTCAGCTCTTGCTGGATCCCTATATCCTGTTCCTCAACGCCGTTCAACAGCGTTATGTGACCGCGGCGCATGGCATTGAATATTATTTGATGGAACGAGACGCCAGGGGCGGATACGAAATGAGCCGCCCCGACTTCGAACCGGGCGACGGTGCGAAGCTCAACATCCGTGTCTTCGGCCTGGAATCAGCATCCGGCCGCACTACCTACTCCATCTTCTGCAATGAACGAGAGTTTTCCTCGATGGACTCGGGCGATGACCTGTTCTCTCAGGTGAGAGAGCACATTTTTCAGCTCCGCCGGAGCGGGGATCATTACCCGATCTACATCACCGACATCGACGTACCGCCCGTGGTTCTGGGTGCCGACGCGGCGGAACAACTGCAAACCGTCCACTTTCTGAACTACAAGCAGAAGATCGAGGGCAGGCTGAATAGGTGAGGAGGCTGTTCGGTTCCAGACGGGGCCCCGGTACCGAATGGCAACAGACGTAACCGGGACTTTAGCCCAGCCTTCCAACAATCGAGACGATCTTTACAATGAATGGGGTTTGGTATTCACCCAAATTTGCAATCGAGGTGCTTGGCGAATGAGCGAACACGGTTGGCTGGCGGTCGCCGCGGTCTTGGGCTGCCTATTTTTCATGCTGTTCACGCAGGCCGCGCCGGAGCTTGTCCTTTTGGGCGGCGTGGTCGTGTTGCTGAGCTTGGGCGTATTGACGCCGGAGCAGGCGCTTGGCGGATTTTCCAACGAAGGCATGATGACGGTCGCCCTCATGTATGTGGTCGTGGCAGGCATCCGCGAAACCGGCGGGGTGGATCTGCTGGTACAGCATGTGCTGGGGCGTCCCAAATCCCTGCGTGGCGCGCTGGCCAGACTGGTCCTTCCCACGACGGCGGTCAGCGCCTTCATGAACAATACGCCGCTGGTGGCGATCTTCCTGCCCGCGGTGCTGAACTGGGCCAAGCGCCTGCAAATCTCGCCCTCTAAACTGCTGATCCCGCTCAGCTACGGCGCCGTGATTGGCGGCACCATTACCTTGATCGGTACCAGCACCAATCTGATCGTGAACGGCCTTCTCGTGCATGGCGGCAAACCCGCGCTGGGACTTTTCGACATCGCCTGGGTCGGCATTCCCTGCTCCATGCTGGGCGCGGCTTATATCTGGCTGCTCGCCCCCAAATTGTTGCCCGAACGCCTGCCGGCCAGCGCCATCTTTGAAAATCCCAAGGAGTACACCGTCGAGATGATGGTGGAAGAAGGCGGCCCGCTGGTGGGCAAGTCCATCGAAGAAGCTGGCCTGCGCCACTTGCAGGCGCTTTACCTGGTCGAAATCGAGCGCGGGGATGAAGTACTGGCGGCGGTGGGACCATACGAGCGCCTCATGGCCGGCGACCGGTTGGTGTTCGCCGGAGTCAGCGATTCCGTGGTCGAACTCCAGCGCATCAAGGGGCTTAGACCCTCGGCGGATCATGCATTCAACCTGGAAGACAAAAAGCACCGCGAGCGCGTGCTGGTCGAGGCGGTCGTGTCACCCCAATGCGCCCTGATCGGCAAGACTATCAAAGAGGGCCGTTTTCGCATGGTCTATGGCGGTTCGGTGATCGCCGTGGCGCGCAATGGGCAGCGCATCGCAGGCAAGATCGGCGAGATATGTCTGGAACCCTCCGATACCTTGTTGCTGGACGTGCGCCCGCCGTTTCTGGAACGCCACCGTCACTCCACCGATTTCCTGCTGATCAGCCAGGTTTCGGATTATCTGCCGATACGCCACGATCGCGCCTGGTTGGCTTGGCTGATTCTCGCCGGTGTAGTCGTCAGCGCCACCTTCGAATGGTTGAGCATGCTGAAAGCGGCCCTGCTGGGAGCCACGGCAATGCTGCTGACCGGCTGCTGTTCCGTGGCGGAGTGGCGCAAGAGCATCGACGGGCAAGTGCTGCTCGCCATTGCCGCTTCTTTCGGCTTGGGCAAGGCACTCGTGGTCAGCGGCGCCGCTTCCGGCATCGCTCACGGTTTTCTCGGCCTGGTGGGGGACAACCCTTGGCTGGTATTGGTCTATTTCTATTTTTTAACGGTGGTGCTGACCGAACTGCTCAGCAATAACTCGGTAGCCGTGCTGATGTTTCCCCTGGCGCTCGCGATCGCCGAAAAGTTGGGGGTGAGCTACTGGCCGTTCGTGATCGCGGTGATGATCGCCGCCTCGATGGGTTTTTCGACGCCCATTGGCTACCAAACCAACCTGATGGTCTATGGGCCCGGTGGGTATCATTTCAGCGACTTCGTCCGTTTCGGCGTGCCCCTGAACATCCTAATGGGCGCCGTGGCGATTGCGGTCATTCCCACGGTTTGGCCTTTCTATCCCTGACCACGGTCTCGAACCTCCTCAAT
>DATIXD010000161.1:0-4941 GCA_035518875.1 Methylococcaceae bacterium
CCTCAAGGATGTGCCGAAGCTGCTGGTCTATCGTCTTGCGGAGTACCGCAACAGCCGTTCGCAGGTCATCCCTAGGCGGGTGATCGAGCGGCCGCCTTCCGCGGAGTTGGCTCCCGACCAGCGGGACGAGGATGCCTTGCTACCGTATGCGGTGCTCGATCCCATTCTGGCGTTGTATGTCGAGGAGGATAAATCGGTGGCGGAGATCGTCTCCGCCGGTTTTCGCGAAACCGACGTGTTGCGCGTCGCGCGGCTGGTGGACCGCAACGAGTACAAGCGCCGGCAAGCCCCGCCCGGCGTAAAAATCAGTCGCCGAGCCTTCGGCCGCGACCGCCGGTATCCCATTACCTGCGGATTTGGCGGGAAGTAGTACGAAGGTTGGACGAGTAGCGCCGCGGCCCCTTGCATCACGTATCGGAAGCGGGGGATGAACGGCTGGCGGCCGCAAAGGGAAGGTTCGGGGTTGAAAAGGCCGGAGCCAGAATTTTCAGTCTCGGCATGAGTTCAGCCGGTCGCGCTTTTCGTAACAGGCGCGGGCGGCTGAACCCACTGACCCGCCCTTCAGAAGCGTTTTGGGCGGCTCGGCCGACCCCCACCGCCGGCCGGGCCTTCCGTGCGCGGACGCGCTTCGTTGACGCGAATATTTCTGCCCATGAGATCGGTGCCGTCGAGCTGCTTGATGGCAGCTTCGCCATTGGCCTTGTTGGGCATTTCGACAAAGCCGAAGCCTTTGGACTGGCCGGTGAATTTGTCGGTGATGACGTTGGCGGCGGACACTTCCCCGAATGGTTCAAACGCCTTACGCAGATCTTCGCTAGTGACCGAATAGGATAAGTTCCCTACATAGATATTCATCGAAAAAACCTACTTTGCATTCGCGCCATTTCCATAAATCACATCAGCAGCTCAATCAATGGCACAAAAATCAAGAACTGATGACAGGCTTTCCTGGGAGATCGCCTGATTCGGTGGCTTTTTCCAGAATCTGGAAAACTTATCCCAACGGTAAACCGCCCCGGTTGCGGCTTGAAGCCACGGCCGGGGCGCATGATCTCAAGTTCTTTTTATTCGCCCGTTCCCGGGCGCCGCGCGAGTCTTTTTTCTGGTGCGCATGCTCGGAATCCATGTCCCATTAAGATATGGGAGCCGCTTCCTGTCAACCCCTTTCATCAATCGGTGTGTCCGGATACCGCTCCAACAGCGCCCGCACGTCCTCTTGCAAGGGTAGCCCTGCGCGCGCGCCCATTTTCGTGCAGCACAGTGCGCCGGCGGCGCCCGCGTATCTCAAAACGTCGCGCCAGGGCATGCCTGCCGCGACCGCGGCGGCAAATGCGCCATGGAAGGCATCGCCCGCGCCGGTGGTGTCGACGGCGGTCACCGGAAAGGCCGGCAGAGCGCCGCGCTCGCCTCCTCTTTTCCAAATCAGGCCGCGCTCGCCCAGGGTGATGACGACGACAGGGGCGCGTTCCGCCAAGCGGGACAGAGCTTCGTCTTCAGCTTGCCGGCCCAGGTATTGTCGGGCGAATTTTTCTGAAGCGACCAGATAATCCACCCGATGCATCAATGCCTGAGTGCCCTCGTGCAACGAGCCGGCGTCCAGAACCGTGTCGATGCCTTCCGCCTGCGCCTTGAGCGCCAGCGGAACCGATAACTGCGGCTCATGGCCGTCGAACAGCATGACTCTGGGTGCGGCCGTTGAAAAGTCGATACTTTCGGCCGGCGTGTACTGGGTCTCGCCCTTGTAATTGACCAACGACCGCCGCCCTTCCGGTTTGACCAGCACGACGGAAATGGGTGTCGGCGACTCGCCGCGGGCGATGAAGCGGGTGCACACGCCCTCATCAAGCAATTCCTGCCAATGCTTCTCGCCGTAGAGGTCGTTGCCCAGATAACCGCCGAACGCGGCCTGGAAGCCCAGTCGGGCACAGGTCACTGCAGCGTTCGCAGCGGGGCCGCCGCCGCAGGCAAGAAAGCCATCGGCGAAGATTTTTTCGTCGGGATTGGGGTGATGGGGGACGGAGAAGATCAGGTCGTAAGAGGCGTGTCCTACGCAAAGCACGTCGAGCGGCATCGGTTGTGGGGCGGGCGAGGCGCTGCTCATCCGGATACGGGCGGCGGGATTAACGATCGAATCCCATGAAATCCCAAACCTTCTCCGCCGGGGACAGTTCACGCAACTGGCTGGTGGCGGCCGCGTTTTCGGCGTAATTCAGCGCGTACACGCGGGCGGCGTCCTCGGCCAGATCGTTCATTTCCAACTTGCGGTAGGCTGCTTCCATGATTTTCAACGCCTTCGGCACCGCCTGGGTACGCTGGTATTTCTGAATGACTTCTTTGCAGCGATTTACCGCCGCCAGATAAGCCCCCCGCCGCATGTAAAAATCGGCCACGTGGACTTCATACATGGCCAGGTTGTTGCGCAGAGCCATGATGCGTTGCCTGGCGTCCTCCGCGTACTGACTGCGGGGGAATTTGGCGAGCAGTTCGTTAAAATCCCGGAAAGCATCACGCGCCGAGCCGGGGTCGCGCTGCGAAGAGTCGGTGGGCATGAAACGGTCGATAAAGCTGATGCCTCGGTTATAATTGATCAGCCCCTTGAGATAGTAGGCATAATCGACGCGCGGATGGCTGGGGTTGAGCTTGATGAAACGGTCCGCGGCCGCGAGTGCGGAATCGGGTTCGTTGTTCTTGTAATAGGCGTAGGCCACGTCGATTTGCGCCTGGGTGGCGTAATTGCCGAAGGGATAGCGCGCTTCCAGTTTCTCGTATAACTTGATCGCCTTCTCGTAGCTTTTTTCCGTCAGCGCCTTTTTCGCCTCGCCATAGAGTTGTTCCGCCGTCCAGTCGGCGTATTCGTCCTCGTCCTTGGCGGTGGTTGAGCAACCGGACAGGATGGAGCCGACAAACAGCAACAAGATGGCCAAGCTCAAACAGTGTAGGCGTGGGACGTGTAACATGGAACGGAGAAGTCGCATCGTTGGGCGGAGGCGGATTGCAGGGCCTTGGAGTATACCTTAGAAATGAGCGACTCCAATAGACCGAATAATCGCCCCTTGTTCCCGTATTGCGCCGCCGCGCGAAAGTCCAGATTGTTGTACTGATTGACTGATCTCCGTGTCCGAAGCCGAATTCATCACCGCCGAAATTTCCCCGTCGCTGGCGGGATTGCGCCTGGACCAAGCCCTGGCCGAATTGTTTCCGGAGTTCTCCAGAAGCCGGCTGCAGGGGTGGATCAAGCTCGGCTATGCCCTGGTGGATGGCGTCACCCTGACCCCCAAGCACAAGGTGCTTGGGGGGGAGCGCGTGGAACTTCGCGTCGAAGTCGAGGCGGGAACGAATTGCGAGGGGCAGGACATTCCGCTCGAAATCGTTTACGAGGACGAGGCGCTGTTGATCGTCAACAAGCCCACGGGTCTCGTGGTGCATCCCGCGGCCGGCCACCGCGACGGTACCCTGCAGAATGCCCTGCTGCATCATGCAGCGGAACTAGCTGGTCTGCCGCGCTCGGGTCTGGTACACCGGATCGACAAGGACACCACCGGCCTGCTGATGGTCGCCAAGACCTTGCAAGCGCACAAGTCCCTGGTGGATCAGTTGCAGGCACGCACCATCCATCGCGAGTATCTGGCCCTGGTGCAGGGCCATCTCACCGCGGGCGGTACAGTGGACGAGCCGATCGGACGCCACCCCATCGACCGCAAGCGCTTCTCCGTGCGGCCGGAGGGCAAGCCTTCGATCACGCATTACCGCGTGGCCGAGCGCTTTAAAGGGTCTACCCTGTTGCGGGTGAAACTGGAGACGGGGCGCACCCACCAGATTCGCGTGCATATGGCGCACATCCGCCATCCCTTGCTGGGCGATCCGGTCTACGGCGGTCGCCTGAAATTGCCGGCAGGCGGCGACGATGGCTTGGTGGTGATGCTCCGCGGATTTCGCAGACAGGCCCTGCACGCAGAAACGCTAGGCCTGACCCATCCTTTGAGCGGCGAATATTGCGAGTGGCGGGTCGGGTTGCCCGAAGACCTGTGCCAGTTGCTCGAGGCCCTGAGGAAAGCGGTGTGAGCGCCTGCTGGATCGAACCTGACTGGCCTGCGCCGGACGGCGTGCGTGCCGCCAGCACCCTGCGCCAGGGCGGCGTCAGCCGTGGCGCCTATGCAGGCCTCAACTTGGGCGTCCATGTGGGAGACGATCCCGCCCACGTCGCTGCGAACCGCCGCTTGCTGCGGGAAGCCTTGAACTTGCCGGCGGAGCCTATCTGGCTCAATCAGATCCATGGCGTTGAGGTGATTCGCGCCGATGCACCGGCACGCCTAACCGGCGATGCGGCGGTGACGCGACGAGCCGGCATCGTCTGCGCGGTAATGACGGCCGATTGTCTGCCGATCCTCTTGTGCGATCGAGCCGGAATCGGCGTGGCGGCGGTTCATGCCGGCTGGCGCGGCCTGGCCGGCGGCGTCGTCGAAGCCGCGGTCGCAGCCTTGAACCGGTCCGATTTGATGGCCTGGCTGGGCCCGGCCATCGGTCCCGCAGCGTTCGAGGTGGGTGACGAGGTGCGGGCGGCGTTCCTCGGTCGATCGGGAACCTGCGCGGACGCTTTCCACGCAAACGGCGAAGCGCATTGGCTGGCCGATCTCTATCAACTCGCCCGGCGGGTGCTGCAACGGGCCGGTGTGTGTAACATTTACGGCGGCGAATACTGCACCTATTCCGATCCCGACCGTTTCTTCTCCTACCGCCGCGACGGCCAGACCGGGCGCATGGCGACCCTGATATGGCGCGAATAGCACCCTTCCCTCTTTAACATCGCATGAGCTTACTCCTTTGGATCGTTCTGTTCACCCTGCTCGGCGGCGTGATGAGCGTCGTCGCGGCATCGGTTTTCCTCCTGGTGCCCGACCGCCACCAGCCCAGCATCCTGCCGCATGGCGTCAGCTTCGCACT
>DATIXD010000162.1:0-6323 GCA_035518875.1 Methylococcaceae bacterium
TTAAGAGTTTAGGTTGGTTTTCGTAACCTTTGGAAAGGGAGGCACCATAAAAACTCTTACGCAATTTATGCGCGGCCTGCGCTAATGGGTTCAACGCCCCGCGAGCCGTCCCTCGCGAAACCGTGCCCTCGATATGCGCACCAAAGTTAATCATGCTGCGCCAATCAAACCTAATTTTTCCTATTGTTTTTTTAGCGCTATTAACATCATCGCTCTCTTCAAGATCGAGATTTCCAGCATTAGGAAGCCTACAGGGGATTGTCAAGATAATTTACAACCTCGCGAACTCAGGTAATAGCCAGACCGCCCTCGGCCGACTTTCTGGGCAAAAATAGCCAATCCAACTGGAATGGCATGTCTCGTGCTGTGAGTGTCATAAAGTCCTATTTGTAAAGTCGACACGAACATGTTTAGAAAACCGCATTCCCCTGTTCGTTGCGGCAATCAGGAAAAACATATCTAGCCTAGGCTCATCAACATGACTTTAGTTGCCTATGTCAAGGGAAAAGCGGGTTGAGCGGGTGCGCATGTCATGACGCGCTCGACGAGCAAAATGTGACTGAACTCACTCATTACTTTCTCTATATCCAAACAGAGCAAAAAAATGAAGATCCTAGAACAGCTAAAAAAACTAGCCGAGAGAAAACAGCGGCAATTGAGGCAATCAGAAAGCAAAAGAAAGGCAAAGGAATGGCAATACCACCAAGGCCCTGGCAAGAAAATCATTCAATTACATGATTACCTCAGAGAATTTGTTGAATATCTGACCATCGCTGAATTAAAAATTCCAGCGAGCTATACGATCCCGAATACCACCGTAAGAGCCAGATTTATTCAAAAGGAATATCTCATACGGTTAGACAGCATTCACGCGCCGACCTGGATATCGTTTACCTTCAGATGCCATCGCAAATTGCCATTGGGGTTCTCAATAGAGAACCAAGAGCAGGCCGAAAACACGGCCCGCATTCTGCAGGAGCGAGGAATCACGTTCGAGCAGTCTCCTATCTTTGGCTTTCAACGCAAGACGGTCGGATTTAATTTTGAAATAGTGCCGATAATTCCCGTGGCTTTACGTATCCAGGCAAATAAGGACGCCGGATTGATCGGCCTTTATAGCCAAAATTTTGAAGGTTTGTCTTTACAAAGAGATAGCATACATCCTGAGAATATCACAGAAGACTGGCTGGACAGATTTGGAAGGTATATACTGCGACAAAATGCGACCTACCGCTATAATCCAGTGACGAATGAAGAAAGAAACGCCATAAAAAAATCCATCGCTCAAGTCAAGCGCAAGTTAACGCTCGTTGATCACGGTTTCGAGTTTCTGCTAGAGCGGGGTGGAAGCTCAAACTGGTAGAAATTCGCATATGGTCCACGGTGCCTCCCCTGACGGCATGGCTAAGAACTCTCTGATATTCCCCCTTACCCACCGCCTGCACTTTTTTTTGGGGAATCGATTTCTCCGTAGGCACTTTCAGCCGTCTGGCCCCCGATTCCGGGCTGTTCCGTATTCATTGACCGCCTTGAGGCGATTTAGGACTTAGCAAGACCTCAAGGCGAGCGCCGCCTGCGATATTGATCGGGGTGAAACGGAACGGTTGAGCACGCGAGTCAGCTTGTAGGCGGCAACGCAGCACATCGCCTGCCCGGATAATTTGGCCGATCCCTTGTGGCGGATTTTGCGCAAGCCGCCCACGGGCTTGATCTAACCAAAAGCGGCTTTGAGTACTTTTCGACGCCGCAGACTCATCGCGTACCCCTCATCCCCCCGCGCGGTGCGATCACATCCGCTTCGCTGCCTCCGCCTCGGTGCTGCCGCTGGTCTCGGTGGTCTCGATGTCCGCGATCACCCCATGCCGCTTCTTCGCCATGGCGCACATCAGGTAACGCACTTTGGCTTCGGCGTATTTACCCGCTTATACGAGCGGGCTTCGGGATCAGTAGTGCTGTGGCGAGTGGCGTTGCCGCGCTTGTGCGATGCCCAGGGCTCGATCGACGTGGACGTCACCAACAACCACGGATGCCGTTCGGAGATCGCAGGGAGCGCATTTGCATTGACCAGAAGGGTGCGGAACGGAATGCCGAGCATGAATCCATGCCAGAATAACGGCTTGAATTAACGACATTGCTGGGTATCCGGCATCCCTGTTCTAAATCGACAATCGCCAATCTGAAACCCATGACCTAAACTCCGGCACTGCAAGAGAACTTGCCGCAGAGCGGAATTCCGCACCCCATGGCAAGTTCGTTTCGGCGATGAAGATAGAATTGCATGCCCACAACGGTTGCGACGGCTTCCCGTTAATTGAAACGGGAACACACACGGCGTGGTGAATCAGAAAAGGAATGGACGGTCGGCAAGCGAGGAAACGCAGTTGCCCCCGGGGGCGTTGTGAAATTTCAGGTCGCTTTCGAAGGAAAAGATGCTCGAAGAAAAGATCGCGGCACTCCCGTCCGCGCCCGGCGTTTACCTGATGAAGGATAAGGCCGGGCGAGTGTTTTACGTGGGCAAGGCGATCAACCTGCGCGAGCGGGTGCGCTCGTACTTCGCCGGCGGCGATCTGCGCTTCTTCGTGCCTCTTCTAAACCACCTGCTAGCCGACATCGAAACGGTGTTGGTGAAGAATGAGAAGGAGGCTCTGCTCCTCGAGAACGAGCTGATCAGGCGTTACAAGCCTCGCTTCAACATCAGACCCAAGGAGGGGAGAAACTTCATTTACCTGAGGCTAGACCCGACTCAGCGCTACCCCCGACTGGAAGTGACGCGTCGGACTGAGAACGATGGCGCTCGCTACTTCGGCCCGTTTCCGCTCGCTTCAGCCCTGCGCGAAACCCTGCGCATCGTGAACCGCCACTTCAAGCTCCGCGCCTGCTCGGATCATGATCCTGCGAGCCACAGGCGACGCCCCTGCCTGCTTTGCCAGATCGCCCGATTCCCCGCGCCCTCGGTGTACGATATTCCGCCGGAAGAATATCGGCGCCACGTGAACGACGCGATCCTATTTCTGGAAGGTAAAACGACCGACCTCCTCCAAAACTTGCGTTCGCGCATGGAAGAAGCCGCGCGTGCCGAACGCTTCGAAGAGGCGGCCCGCCTGCGCGACCAGCTTGCAGCTATCGAGCGAACCCTGGAACCTCAGAAGATCATTACGACCGAAGCGATCGATCAGGACGCCATAGGTTTCCATCGTGAAGACAACCGGTTTTTGATTTATCTGCTCTATGTGCGCCACGGCCGGGTCATCGGCGGACAAGCCTTCCCTTTCGGTGGACAGGCGTTTCCAGATCGGGAATTGCTCGCCTCTTTTCTTAACTTTTATTACGAGACTGGAAAGTTCGTGCCGGACGAGATCCTGCTTCCGCTGGAAATCGAGGGAATGAACGAACTCGCGGAAATCCTTTCCGAGCGCAAGAGCGCAAAAGTTCGCGCTCTGGTCCCCAAGCATGGAGAGAAGCTGGAGCTTGTAAGAATGAGCCAGCGCAACGCCAAGCCAGAGTTGCGGCGGTCTCCTGGCGAGGAAACCATGCAGACGGTTTTGAACAGGCTCAGGGACCGTCTCGGCCTCAGTCGCATTCCCCGCCGCATGGAGTGCTTCGACGTCTCTCACTTCCAGGGCGGGATCCTGGTCGCCTCGAAAGTGGCGATGACCGACGGCCAGCCGGACAAGGATCGTTACCGCCGCTACAAGATTACCTCGATTCACGTCGGCAACGACTTTGCGGCCCTTTACGAGGCGGTGTCGAGGCGGCTCAAAGGCGGGCTTCAAGAAAACGATCTCCCCGATCTCCTGGTGATCGATGGCGGCAAGGGTCAACTCGCCTCTGCTCAGGCTGCCATGAAAGACCTCGGGATTGCCGATATGGACATCATTGCCCTTGCCAAGATCCGCACGCGTGGCGAGGGCGGACCACCTTATGAGCCGCGGGCACAGATTCCGGAGCGGCTGTTCATACCCGGCCGCAAGGAGCCCGTCATCTTGCCCCGAAATTCCCAGGAAATGCTATTGCTAGCACATCTTCGCGACGAGGCGCACCGCTTCGCCATCACCTATCAACGAAAACTGCTGCGGCGCGAACGGCTTCGGTCCGAGTTGGAGAATATTCGCGGCTTCGGCGAGAAGCGGCGGAAGGCCTTGCTGCGCCATTTCGGTTCATTAGAACAGGTTCGGGCAGCGCCCGCCGATGAGCTGGCACAGGTCGAAGGAATAGGGCCGGCCACGGCGCAGCGGATTTATGCGTTTCTGCATGGGCGCGAAGAAGAGAGTGATGATTGAGGAAGCAATTTGCGAAGTCTTTATTCTTTAACCAAGGGGAGCAGTAAGTGATTAGGCTTTGTCACCACCCCCGGCACCTCCTCAGTGAGGAGGGGATAAATCTTGTGCCGACAAATGTGTTACCGGAGCAGACCTGTATATGAAAAGAAAGAGAATTCCCCTCCTTTCGAGGTAGGGGTGGCACAAAGTGCCGGGGTGGTTGCGCTTTTCTCGCTATTTGCGCCCCGTCTCGAAACGCAGGAAATACCATGGCAAGATGAATGACATGGCTGAGCCGTGCAAGCCAAATACCGCGCCACGCCCGTTCATCCTCGTCGAAGGCGCCCGCCAGAACAACCTGAGAGGCATCAGCGTCCGCGTGCCCATAGGCAAGGTGACTGCGGTTACCGGTGTGGCGGGGGCCGGTAAGTCCTCCCTTGCCTTCGATGTGCTCTATGCGGAAGGCTATCGCCGCTACGTCGAGACCTTCAGTCCGTACGCCCGGCAATTCCTGGAGCGACTGGATCGGCCCGAGGCCGATCGCATCGAGGGCGTGCTGCCTGCCATCGCCATCGACCGCACCACCCCGATCCGCACTTCCCGCTCCACCGTCGGCACCATGACCTCCGTCGCCGATTATATGCGGGCGCTGTGGGCTCGCTCGGCGACGCTTTACTGCCGCAGCTGCGGGGAGGCCGTGCAGCGCCATTCGCCCTCGTCCGTCTTCGCTGTGCTTTTAGAACGGGCGGAGGGAAAGCGCGCGCTCGTTTGCTTTCCGCTTTATGTGGGAAGCGTGAAACCGGAAGCGCTCCGGGACTTGCTGCAGCAACTGGGTTTCCGACGCGTGCTGGAGCAGGGTAATGCGGTCGTTTTGGAAGAGGCCGGGCTTCTGGCGCACGAGGGAAACATCACGGTGGTGCTGGACCGAATCGTCATGGAGCCGGACCGTCGCGCGCGCATCATCGATTCTTTGGAATCAGCGCTGCATTTCGGCAAGGGACATCTGGAAGTGCCGATAGAAGGTCTGGTCGAGCCGCTCCGCTTCAGCGAACTGCTGCGCTGTGAGCGCTGCCAGCTGGATTACAGCGATCCGAGCCCTGCGCTGTTTTCCTTTAACAATCCCATCGGCGCGTGTGAAACCTGCAAGGGCTTCGGCCGCACCATGGACATCGATCCGGACCTCGTCATCCCCGACCCGCGGCTTTCCGTCAGCGAAGGCTGCATCAAACCCTTCCAGAGCCCCGTCAACAGCGAATGTCAGGAAGACTTGCTACGGTTTCTGCGGCGGCGGAGCATTCCGACCGACCTGCCCTGGCTGCGACTGAGTGCCGAGGACAAGCGGCTCATCTGGGAAGGCGAGCCCGGCGGGCACAAGTCTTGGGAGACGCGCTGGTACGGCATCTTCGGCTTCTTCGACTGGCTCCAGTCCAAGGTTTACCGGATGCATGTCCGCGTTTTCCTGTCCCACTACCGGCGATACCTTCCCTGTCCCGCTTGCCGCGGGGCCAGGCTCAAGCCCGATGCGGTTCTGTTTCGCATCGCCGGAAAGACCCTGCCCGAGGTGGAAGCGATGCCCATCGCCGAATCAGAGGCGTTTTTCCGCACCTGGTCGGATGCCCCACACGACAAGGCAACGCAACTGCTGTTGCATGAGATCCGCGGACGCCTGCGCTTTCTCCTCGATGTGGGCTTGGGCTACCTCACCCTTGCCCGCCAGTCGCGCACCCTGTCCGGCGGCGAGGCGCAACGGGTGACGCTGGCCACCGCTCTGGGCAGTTCCCTGACCAGTACGCTTTATATGCTGGACGAGCCGTCGGTCGGCCTCCACCCGCGCGATGCCGGACAGTTGTCCGCAGTGCTGCGTAGGCTTTCCCGGGCAGGCAACGCGGTGGTGGTCGTCGAGCATGATCCCGCCCTGATCCGGGCTGCCGACCATGTCATCGATCTGGGCCCAGGGCCCGGTCGCGAGGGAGGTGAGGTGGTCTACGAGGGGCCGTTGCCCGGGCTGCTCGAACAGAAGTGCTCGGTGACCGGGGCGTATCTCGCGGGACGTCTGAAAGTCCC
>DATIXD010000163.1:0-3618 GCA_035518875.1 Methylococcaceae bacterium
ATCTCGGTCTACCCCATAGCGGAATCCGACGTGGGCCGGCGTTTTCCGGACGGCAGCTTCCGCATCGAGCCCTTGCCCGGAACCTCCCTGGAGCAGGTGGGGGGGGACGAATTGTTGTATGCCGACGGCCGCTCCCGCCAGCAGCCGTTTCTTTGCCTGATCACCGCGCCTGCCGAATCTGTCGGGTTCCGCCTCACCGGCAAACTGATCGAGGAAACCGAAACGGACCAAGGCGGGCCAGATGCGGACACCTACTGGACGCAGATGACGGCGGGATTGCGGATGCATCCCCCTGTCGGCAGCCCGCTGGCCGAAGCCGCCGCCGGGCTGGGTGAAATCCTGCCCTGGTACGCCCACAATGCGCTCATCCACTATCTAGCGCCCCGCGGATTGGAGCAATATTCCGGCGGCGGCTGGGGTACCCGCGATGTTGCCCAGGGGCCGGTTGAATTGCTGTTGGCGCTCGGGCGGGACGAACCCATCCGGGATCTGCTGCTGCGGCTCTACCGCAATCAAAATGCCGACGGCGACTGGCCGCAGTGGTTCATGTTCTTCGATCGGGAGCGCAACATCCGGCCCGATGACTCCCACGGCGACATCGTGTTCTGGCCGGTCCTGGCTCTGGCGCAGTACCTGCTCCATGCGGACGATGCGGCCCTGCTGGACGAGCCCGTGGCCTTCTTTCACCCCGAGGGTGAAGCCAAGGCCGAGCGGGCGACGCTGTGGCACCATGTCGAGCGAGCTTTGCAGGTCATCGATCGGCGGCGGATCGCGGGCACGCGGCTGGCCGCCTATGGGCATGGCGACTGGAACGACTCGCTGCAACCAGTGGACCCCGCCATGCGGGAGAACCTGTGCAGCGCCTGGACCGTGACCCTGCATCACCAGACCCTGACGACCCTGTCATCCGCCTTGCGTCGGCTGGGACACGACGAACGGGCGGCGCAGATGGAATCCATGGCCGCCGAAGTGCTGGCGGATTTTAAGCGGTTACTGCTGGTCGACGACGTGCTGGCCGGATTCGCCTATTTCCATGGGGATGGCCGCATCGATTATCTGCTTCACCCGCGCGACCGCGACACCGGCATTTCCTATAGCCTGCTGGCCATGATCCACGCGATCACCAACGGGATGCTGACGCCTGAGCAGGCGAAGAACCACTTCCGCCTCATCGAAACTCATCTGCTCGGCCCCGAGGGCGCCCGGCTGTTCGATCGCCCGCTGGAATATCGCGGCGGATTGCAGCGCTACTTCCAGCGCGCAGAGAGCAGCAGTTTCTTCGGGCGGGAGATCGGGCTGATGTACACCCATGCCCATCTGCGCTACGCCGAATCCCTGGCCCATTACGGCGATGCCGACGGGTTTTTCCGGGTGCTGTGCCAGGCCAATCCCATCGCCATCCGCGAGTTGGTCCCCAGCGCTGCGCCGAGACAGGCTAATTGTTACTACTCCAGTTCCGATGCGGCCTTCGTCGATCGCTACCAGGCCTTCAAGGAATACAACCGTGCCCTGCAGGGCGAAATTCCCCTGGAGGGCGGGTGGAGGGTCTATTCGAGCGGTGCCGGCATCGCCACCAGCCTGATTCTGCGCGGTTTCCTGGGATTGCGCCGGGAATCGTCTCGGTTAGTGGTCGATCCCGTGATGCCCAAGGCGCTGGATGGGCTGCGGATCGAAGTGGAGCTTTGGGAGCGTCCGGTGGAAGTGGTTTATCGGATCGGCGGGCGGGGCTGCGGCACTACCGCAATCCAACTCAACGGTCTCGATCTGCCGTTTAGCCGCAGCCCCAATCCCTACCGTACCGGCGCAGCCGAAGTGTCCATGGCGGAAGTTCGCAAGCACCTCAAGGAGGGCGCAAACCGGCTTCTCCTGCAGCTGGAGTAGGGGGAACTCAATGAGTTCCCTAAGGTTTTCAAAAACTTACCAAGGCCTCGGCCGGGCATTGCCGTAGACAGAAACCATCCTCGCCGCAGTCGACATGGAGCACCTTTCCGTTGACCGCCACCTGCCGAATCGGCCGCGGCAGCGGCGGCAGCACGACTATGCCGCCGGGTGGCAGAGCCAGTTCGCCGGAGAGCTTCAATCGCAAGAAATCGCCGCCCTCGTACTTTAACGAGTAGGAGAGTTTGCCGTACCAGGTCGGCAGATTTTCCACGGCCACCTCGAATCCGTCCGCCAGCCATTCGGAGGAGACACCCGCGGCGATCACCAGGGACTCATCCGCCTCGCGCTCGTAAGCGAACAGGCTGCGGGCGGACAAAATGTATTCCCCGCTGATCCAGGTGTGGGGCAGATCGCCGATGAAGCTGGGGCCCTCGGGGTCGCGCCAGGAAATCTCCGGCCATTGGTTCCAGGGAGCGATACGGCGGTCGGCCAACAGGTAGTCCAGAAGCTCCAAGGCATCGGCGCGGCGTCCTAGGCGTATCAGGGCGCCGACGATGCGGATTTCGTAAGCGCTGTAGTTGTTCCAATCGACCTTGCCACCGGCCCGCTCCCGGAACCCGGCCAGATACCGGTCGAAGGTCCGATCGATGGCCGGCTCGGGCAAGCGTTGGCCCTCGTCCACCGGCGCCAGGGCGATGGCCGTGGCGGCCGGATCGAAATCCGCGAACTCCACCGAACCCGGCACGAAATCGATGGCCCGTTCCGCGATGACACGGTTCAAGGAGAGATACAAATCCCGGCAGAACTCGTCGCGGCAGGACGAAAGGCGCGCGGCCTCCTCACCGTAGCCCAGCGCCTCGGCCATTTGCGAGGCGTCCTTAAGGCCACGCAGCGCCCAGAAATCGTCCCAGTAGGCGTGCACCGGATGCGCCATGTAGCCTTCATGACTCATGGACTCGGGCAGCAGTCCGTAGCAGGCCAGTTTTTCCGGCAGCCGGTAGTCGGCCGTCAACCTCCGGCTGCGCAGGTCTTCCATGTAGCGCAGCGTTTTCGCCACCGCCGGCCACATTTCGGATAAGAAATCCTTGTCACCGCTGAATCGCCAATATTCAACGATGCCGTAAACGAACTGGCCGTAGGCGTCGAACTCCGGCAGCCATTCGGTTTCCTCCGGGTCCACGCAGTCGGGGAAGTTGCCGTCCTCGGTCTGATAATCCGCGTACCAGCGCATGAAATCCCGCAATGCTTCGGCGCAGCCGACCCGCGCCAGGGCGGCGCCCATCAGCACCCCATCCCGTATCCAGGAGCGAGAATAACGCCGCGGCCCCGGATGCAGGGCCGGGCCGTCACGATTGACCAGGATGTGCGCGGCGGCGGTACGCAGGGTATCGGTGACATGCCGGAACTGGGGCGGCAGCCGAATTTCAAAGGCGCCCAGCTGGGTTTTCCAGTGCTCGATGGCCCGCGCATAGGCGTCGGTGCCCGTAAGGGAACGCAGGTTTTCGTCAGGCCCTTCGGTGATGTTGCCAAAAGGAATGGCGAGGTACACCTCGCCGCCGGCACCGGCCGGTAGCTGAAGATTGAACCGCAGGGCCCCCGAGCCGTAGCCGAATTCATCCTGCAGTTCGGCGTGCGGCGGCAGTTCACCTCGCGCCAGGAATTCTGTCACCGCGCCTTCGGCAAAGGCCGCGGCGCCGAAACCGTCCGGTTGCAGGCTGCCGCCTGCGCCACTGCCTG
>DATIXD010000164.1:0-5239 GCA_035518875.1 Methylococcaceae bacterium
GCCACGTAGCTGCCGTGGCCCCAGATCGAGCCTACTTCCATACCGCCGAGGGCCTGCCAGACGTTCTGCCCGCGGCCGATGTCTCCATCGCCAACGACAACCGTACCGGTGGTATCGACGATACGGGCTGGAATCGGCGGCTTCTCTTCATAAATCCGGGTGCCGATCCAACCTAATACCAAAAACGAAGCGACTACGACAGCCGCAAAGCTAGCCCACAGCTTTTTCATGCCCCTCCCTCACTTCGAGGCGTTCGAGTGATCGGCGCCCCGTGCTGGACCTATGAGGCATGCCAGTCACCAGTCTTCGCACAAAACTCGTCGGTAGACATGAAATTGTTGTGAGTACGAGAGTTGAACACAAGAGAGATGCTGACGCGGAGTCCTGACCGTCCGGGCACAGCCGGTCATCTGCCGATGTCTCTCGCTGAAAACTTCGGCTTGTGCCGAGTGACGAATCGCCAACCGACGGACGAGTTTTGCCGATTGGGCCTAGACCGTGACGAGGAGCGTTCCGATTCTGTCACCTGCTGGTAAGCCACTGCCAGCCGGTTCGCGATGCTGCCAGGCGACGAGTATTTTGGCAACTGCTGCGGCATGAGCCTGATGTGACTGATCGGTCACCGAGTAAGTCCTTTGGTTCAGAAAGGGCGTGCCGGGCATGATCGTGCACTCGGCTCCAATATGCGAAACAGATTATCGCCGCGCGCGCAGCTTGCCTCCAGATCACTTCATTCCACCCCGACAGGGATCATGCAGACTTTCAGTATTGTGGGCCTTATTATATGTGCCAGCGCAAATATGTTTGGGCAGCCGGCCAGGATCGTCGGCAACATCAATACGAGCCAGTGGGCCTCGCTGCCCGGCCATGTGCACGCCAATGCTCGAAGCGAATATGACCAGGGCAAAGCGCCAGACTCCGTACAGATACAGTTCGTGACCCTGGTGCTGAAACCCTCCGACACCCAGCAGTCGGCCCTGGATCGGTTGCTCCTCGATCAGCAGAATCCCAAGTCGTCGATGTATCATCGCTGGCTGACGCCCGAAGAGTATGCCGATCGCTTCGGCGCGAGCGTGAGCGATCTGGCCAAAATCGGCGATTGGGCCCGCAGTCAGGGCTTGACGGTAAACGGTACGGCACGCGGCCGCAATGCGCTGACGCTCTCGGGTTCGGCGACGCAAATTGGCGCCGCGTTCCACACCGAGATTCATCTTTACAAGGTGAACGGGGAGACTCACTATGCCAACTCCACCCAACCTTCGGTGCCGGCCGCATTCTGGAATATGATAGGAGCCGTCCGTGGGTTGCATGACTTCCGAATGAAGCCGAAGGTGCGGAAAGTCGTGCCGCTCGGTGACGCCGGACATTTAGCGCCGGCATATACCTCCTCCAAGGGCGATCACTATCTTGCTCCCGACGATTTCGCGACCATTTTCAATCTCACTTCCGTCTATAATTCCGGAATCAAAGGCGCTGGGCAGAAGATTGTAATTGTAGGCCAAAGTAAGATCGATACCTCGCACCTGTCCACGTTCACCAGTTATTTCGGAATGGATACGGTCAGCTTCCAAACCGTGCTCGTGCCGAACAAAAAGGTTCCCGGATATTCCGTCGTCGACGCCCAGGAATCTGATCTTGACCTGCAGTGGTCGGCTGCCGTGGCGCGCAGCGCGACTCTGCTCTTCGTCTATTCCTACGACGTGCTTGACGCGGTTCAATATGCGATCGATCAAGATCTGGCGCCGGTGATCAGCATGAGCTATGGAGAATGCGAGGAGTCGGACACCAAGTCGGATGCAGGCACGATGCAGAGTTGGGCGAAGCAGGCGAACGTGGAAGGACTTACCTGGGTGGCGGCTTCCGGGGATTCCGGGGCAGCGGGTTGTTACGAATCCTCCGGCGGACCCTTCGGCCCGCCCAATGATAGTTTGGCATTGGCTGTCGATCTGCCGGCCGGTGTCCCAGAGGTTACCGCCGTAGGCGGCACTACTTTCAGCGAAGGCAGCGGAACGTATTGGAACAGCGGAAACGGCAACACGAAGGCGTCAGCGAAGTCCTACATTCCTGAGGTGGCATGGAACGACAGCAAGGCGAACGGCAGCCCGGCGTCGACCGGAGGCGGCGCCAGCCAGTTCTTCTCCAAGCCCTCGTGGCAAACGGGCGCCGGCGTGCCCAGCGACGGCGCGCGCGATGTGCCCGACGTGGCATTTCCCGCTTCCGCCGACCATGATGGTTACCTGGTCTACACTTCTTCTACCGGCCTGGACGCCGGGTGGAGTGTGATCGGCGGCACGTCCGCTGCCGCACCAACCTTTTCGGGCGTATTGGCGCTTCTGAACCAATATCTGGTATCCAACGGATATCAATCCAGCAGCGGGTTGGGCAACGTCAACAGCCGCCTGTATCCGCTTGCGAGTTCCACGCCTAACGCCTTCCATGACATTACGTCCGGCGACAATGTAGTCGAATCGTGCATCGGTCCATTCTGCTCATCCTCAAAAGGGTATAGCGCCGGAACGGGCTACGATCAGACAACCGGGCTCGGCTCGGTCGATGGGTACAACTTCATTACCGCCTGGCACACCGGTAAGGTCAGCCCTCAGATGTCGGTGACGGACGCCCCTGACGCAGTCACAACAGGCGGGAGCACGATGATTACAGCGACGGTCCTGAATTCGAACGGGGATACTCCCTCCGGAAAGGTGACCTTTTCGGCCGGCTCAACTACGTTAGGAACAGCCACGCTCGACGGCTCCTCCGGAACGGCGCGCGCCACGCTGAAAATCAACGGCGGAGCAACCGGGCTGAGTTCCGGATCCAATACGATTACCGCGTCATACGGCGGCGATGACATCAACAACGCAGCTACCGCAACGACGGCCCTCAATGTGTTGAGCCAGTACGCCGCGCAACCGGCAATTAGCGGGCTGCTGGACGCCGCTTCTTACCGAGAGACTTATGCCCCTGGAACGGCGCTTGCGATCTTCGGCTCGAACCTGGCGCTGAGCACTCGATCTGCTTCGTCCACTCCGCTTCCGGCCGAGCTGGACAATGTCTACGTCACGATCAACGGCGTCGCCGCGCCGCTCTACTACATTTCACCCACTCAGCTCAACGTGCAGATTCCGTACGAAACGCCCACAAGCGGCAAAGCGACGGTTGTCGTTAGCGACAATGGACAGTCCGCATCCGCGACGATCACCATGTCGGCAGCGGCGCCTGGCATCTACACGGACGGCGGCGGCTACCTAACACCCAACTCGACGGCCTCAGCCGGTCAGACGTTGACCATGTACGTCAATGGCGCGGGCGCTTTGAACCCTTCCGTCGCTGACGGATCGGCGCCCTCGAGCGGCACTACGCCGGTCCCGAAAGGCACGACGCTGGTGACGGTAGGAGGTGTCGCCGCGCCAATGTCGTATATCGGAGAACCAGGCTGGTCGGTGGGCGTGTTGCAGATCAACTTCACCGTTCCTTCCGGCGTCGGGACAGGAACGCAGCCTGTGGTCGTCAGCGTTGGCGGTCTGGCAAGCAAGGCCGCAGACCTGACTGTGATCAAGTGAAGCGCAACGCGCCACAACTGGCCCTCGTGCATTTCCCGATGCACTCTAACCAATTTTGAAGGAGAACCCAAACGTGAAACCCATGAATCTCATAGCATTCCTGTGCCTGAGCGTCGCCGCCGTCGCCCAGGACGTTCAATTCGACTACGATCGGTCGGCAAACTTCAGCAGCTACAAGACGTACCAGTGGATCGACTATAAGCCGGTGCCGCCAGGTGACCAACTGCTCGATCAGGACATCAAGCGCGCCGTGGACGAGCAACTCGCCGGCAAAGGCCTGCGGCGCGTCGAGACCGGCGGTGATCTCGTTGTCGGCTATCAAGCGGGTATTTCACAGGAGAAGGAGTTTAATAGCCTCGGGGGAGGTGGCTGGGGTGGATGGGGTGGTCCGTTCGGGTGGGGCAACACCCGGGTGACGACGTCCACCATTGACATCGGTAAGCTGGTGATTGGTCTCTTCGATCCGTCCAACAAACAACTCGTGTGGCGCGGAACCGCTTCCAAAACGCTCAATATCAGCAAGGATCCCAACAAGAACTATCAGACCCTCGAAAAGGCAATGGCCAAGCTGTTCAGGAACTATCCCCCGGGGAGTGGCAAGAAATAACCGGGTTCTCTGAAATCCTATCAGCAGAACTGGCGGGCGATACCGAATTTCCGCATGCGCGACTGCAGTGTCGTCCGCTTCAAACCGAGGCGGGCAGCGGCCCCATCCGCTCCGCCGACCATCCCCTTCGTTTCCTTCAAGGCCTGCAGAATGCGCGCGCGCTCGGAAATGTCGGTCACATTCGAAGCGCGGACGTGCACCGCAACTGGGGCGGGCCTGCCATCGAACTCCGGCAAGGCAACGTGGAGTTCCGGCCCGTCGCTCAGGACCACGGACCGCTCGATCACGTTCTGCAGTTCCCGAATATTGCCCGGCCAGTCGTAGGTGGTGAGCGCATCCAACGCATACGCCGGAATGCTTTCAATGTTCCGGTCCATGCGCGCCGCGTGTTTCCGGACGAAATAGCGGGCGAGCAACGGAATGTCCTCGCGCCGCTCGCGCAGGGCAGGAACGTCCACTGGGAAGACCGCCAGCCGGTAATACAGGTCCGCCCGGAACCTGTTCTCCGCCACCATCGCCTTCAGGTCCCGATTGGTGGCGGCGACAATCCGCACGTCGACCTGGATGGTCCGGCTGCCGCCCACGCGCTCAAACTCCTGCTCCTGAACCGCGCGCAGTAACTTGGATTGAAGGTGCAGGGGCAATTCGCCGATTTCATCCAGGAAAAGCGTGCCGCCGTGCGCCGCCTCGAAGCGGCCGATGCGCTGCGCAATCGCTCCCGTGAACGAGCCTTTCTCGTGCCCGAAGAGCTCGCTTTCGAGCAGTTCCGCCGGGATGGACGCGCAGTTCACCTTGACGAACGGCCGCCGCCGGCGGTCGCTGTGCGTGTGGATGGCCCGCGCAATGAGTTCCTTGCCGGTACCGGTTTCGCCTCCAATGAGCACCGTGGCATCGGTGGCCGCGACCAGGCGAACTTGATCCAGGACGGCGCGCAACGCCGCACTTGACCCGACGATTCCCTCGAATCCGTTCGAATCCTGGTCGCACTCGGACGCCCTGAGCTCGCCCGGGCCGATCCGCGATACCAACACCGGCTGACCCGGCTCGCCACGAAAAGGGCTGGAAAAGG
>DATIXD010000165.1:0-2373 GCA_035518875.1 Methylococcaceae bacterium
GGATCAGCCCCTCGCCGTCGACGGAGCGGAACCGTACGCCGAGCCACTGACGCATCTGCGGCGCCAGCGGAATATCCTTGGCGTCGCGCGGAAAGACGCCGCCGCCGGGCGAAATCAGCCGGCGATCGTAGTCGTCCCAACTGGAGCCGGGAAGCTCGAACAGACGCTTGCGTTCGCGGTGGCAAATCTCGCCGTCGGGATCCGGGTCGAGAAAAATGTGTCTGGCGTCGAAGGCAGCCCGCAGGCGAATGGATTTCGACAACAGCATGCCGTTACCGAACACGTCGCCGTCCATGCTGCCGATTCCCATCACGGTGAAAGGCTGCGTGTCGATGTCGCGGTTCAGTTCGCGGAAATGCCGTCTAACGCACTCCCAGGCACCGCGGGCGGTGATCCCGAGCTTCTTGTGGTCGTAGCCATGGGAGCCGCCGCTGGCGAAGGCGTCCCCCAGCCAGAAGCCGTATTCTTCACTGATGGCATTGGCCGTGTCCGACAGATGGGCGGTGCCCTTGTCGGCCGCGACCACCAGATAAGGGTCATCATCATCATAAGTCACCACGGCGGCAGGCCGGACGATGCCCGATTCGCCGAGGTTATCGGTCAGGTCCAATAGTCCGCGAATCAGCGTGGAATAGGCCTGTTTCACGAGGCGTCCGCACTCCTCGCGGTCGCGACAGGGGGTCTTGAGGATGAAGCCGCCTTTAGCGCCGTGGGGCACGATTTGGGCGTTCTTGATCGTCTGGGTCTGCATCAGGTCGAGAATTTCGCTGCGGAGATCGTCCAGCCGATCAGACCAGCGGATGCCGCCGCGCGCCACCCTGGCGCCGCGCAGATGGATGCCCTCCATGCCGATGGCGTGGACATAGATTTCAAACAAGGGTCTGGGAGATGGCATGCTGAAAACGCCCAGACTGCTGACCTTGAAGGCGAAGAAATAATCTTCCTGTCCGCACCGCAGGTAATAGCTGGTCCGCATGGTGGCGTCGATGAGGTTGAAAAGGTCGCGCAGGATGCGATCTTCGGAGAGGTCGGCGACCGCATCCAACGCCCCGGCCAGTTCCAGCTGCAGCCCCGCGAGCACATCCTCCTGGCGGCGCTGCGGATCGGATTCGACCCTATCCGGATGGAAACGGGCTTTGAAATAGCGGTAAAGGAGTAGGGCAATTTGCGGGTTGTATAGCAGGGCTTGATGAAAGCGTTCCCGGGTGAAACGCGTGCCCAATTGCAGGTAATAATTGCGGTAACCTCGAAACACGTCGATTTCCCGCCAGGAAAGCCCCGTCAGCAGCAAGAGTCCATTCAACCCGTCGTTCTCCACCTGCGGGGCAAGCAGCGCCCGCAGGGCTTCCAGCAGATTTTTCTTCAGGCTCATGAGCGGCAATGCCTGCGGCCTTGCCGGTTGTACCGAAAAGCTCTTGATGAACAGCTTACGGCCTTCCAGGCGGGCGGCGAACTCGACTTCATCAGCCACGCGCAGGCCGAGATTCTCGAACAGCGGCAGCAGTTCGTCGAGAAAGCTCTCCCTCAGACTGTACAAGCGCAGGAGATGGCGGGGAGCGGCGGGATCGCGGCTAGGCGCCAACAATTCAAGCTGGTCGACGCCGGATTCGACGACCTGCTCCAGGTGCAAAGCATCTCGCGCCGCCAGCCCGGGTGGCGTCAACTCGCGGTAACCGGGTGGAAACGCCGCGCCGTATTTGGCCGCCATGGCCGCCCCGACGGGCTTTCCGGCGAAACGCTCCAGGAGATTCCTGAAGCGATGTTCCCAAAACTGCACCAATCGATTAAGGCCTTTCTCCAGCTGTTCGAGATCGAGATGGACCTCCTCGGCTAAGGGTACAAACGTCCAACATAAGCCAACGTAATTCGATCCGCCACGGATGATTCTCGTGCTTTCGAGGGTCGCCCCGAGCTGAGCGCGGAGCCAGTCCTGCAGCGTCGAGATATTCTTCTCCCGGAACAAGTCCTTGGGCTCAAGACCCAACAAGACGAAGACATCCGGGCTGGGACTTGCAAGCAGCAAGAGCTTGAGTCGTCCCGGCCGGGTCAGCAGGTGGAGCAGCGATCGGGCGATGAGGTGAAGCTGCTCCTCGCCCGTAAAGAACAGCTCTACCTTGGGAAAGGCGTTGAACAGGTCGGCGGCGCGCTGGAAATCGTAAGAGCCCGGTGCCAGCGACAAGCTTTCCAGGGCATGGACGATCTTGTCGCGAAGAGTCGGCACGGCGAAGGCGGGCTCTCTCATTGCCCGGGTTGAAAACAGTCCGAAGAATCCGTGTTCGCGGACCGACCCATCAGGCAAAGGTTCGCGGCAGCCCAAGTAGGTCAGCGGCTCTGAGCGGTAGAGCGGGCTTTGCAGACGGGTTTGCCGGACGA
>DATIXD010000166.1:0-7385 GCA_035518875.1 Methylococcaceae bacterium
CGTTAGTGGATTGGCAGCAAAGCCTGAGATAACACAGGGGCGTCGGCATGAGCTGATGCGATGGGCTACGGCAGGCCAGCACCGATGATCGCTAGCGGCCCTGATTCAGTTCTTCGTGACTCGTGAAATTCTTGCCAGCCACAGACGCAACAGCTTGCTGATCGAGCGCGCCAGGCGCGACCCGCTAGAACGGCTCGGCACGGCGATTCGAAGCTTGTGTGGCTGCCTAGCATCGGGACTCACTGTCTTTAGAAGTGTCAGGAAGTTCCAGAATAACATCCGACCCATGCCGAGGCTTTGTGATCATGGGCAGCCCTCGTTTAACTTGCAGGCCGCACTCGCAGCCATTGATGTTCTGTTCAAAATGCAGTAATGGACGGAAGACAGCCCCATCTGAAACATTCCATTGCGGCAATGGCCTGCCCTTTCATTTTCCTGAAACATTCATATTGGACCATTGCCCAGAAATCGGGCAACAATACATTGGAGCGACTCACACCCGCAGCGGAAGTTCCCGGTGCCGCCGCCTATCCTGGCGAGGATATGCCTTTGCTGCCTAGGTTTGTTTCCCGGCGAACCGGCCAAACGGCTAATCCAACCGCTTGTTCAACACCAACCCCGCAATAGGCTTACTATGACACCACTGGAAAAGGTCGAAGCATGCTACGACGAGCTGGTCGCACACTATGGCGAAGGCGAAGATCGCGAAATCCGGGCGGCCGCCAAGCTTTTGCTGGTCGCACTGGCCAAGTTCAAGGAACACGGCGGCCCACGCGGAATCGCGCTGGTGGATGAGTACGTGAATCTGTTCAAATATGAGCCGGAAAAATTCGAAAGCATCCTACTCAGCAACCGAAGCACGGGGGAAGGGCGCTGGATGGCCTGAACCCGGAGGCTCAATCACCGCCGGCCCCCGGGGCGGCATCCTGATCAAAGCTCGCCGAACCTCGCTCCGGTCAATGATTTGCCAGTGCACGCGCCATCAGTCGCGGCTGGGACGCGCGCTCTTCCTCGCCGTTCGAGGGACGTCGCTGGACATACTGACCGTCCGGTTGCATGTCCCACGCTTGGCGGTTGTCGTCTAACAGAATTTTCAAGACTGCCCTAAGCTCCTGTTTCAGCCTCGCATCCTCGATGGGCACGACGGCTTCGACTCGCCGATCGAGGTTTCGCGTCATCCAATCGGCGCTGCCGATGTAGATTTCATCCTGGCCGCGGTTTTCAAAGAAAAAAATGCGGGAATGCTCCAAGTACCGGCCGATCACGCTGACGACCCGAATGTTCTCGCTCACGCCAGGGAGGCCGGGTCGCAGGCAGCAGATGCCACGGACGATCAGATCGATCTGGACACCCGCCTGCGACGCTTGGTAAAGGAGCCTAATCATGTCGGCATCCACGAGGGAGTTCATTTTGGCGATAATCCGCCCCTCGCTGCCATCGCGGGCATGCTGGATTTCCCGCTCGATCAGCCCCTGCATGCGAGGTCTCAGTGTCAGCGGCGCGACCAGCAGTCTTTGATAGGCATCATGGCGGGAATAGCCCGTCAGATAGTTGAACAGATCGCTCAGATCCGCCCCCAACTCCTCCCGACAGCTAAAGAGCCCAAGATCGGTGTAAAGTTTGGCGGTTTTCGGATTGTAGTTGCCGGTGCCGATATGAACGTAGCGCCTAACCCGGCCCCCTTCTTCCCGGACCACCAGGGCGGTTTTGGTGTGGGTCTTCAGACCGACCACGCCATAGACGACATGAACACCGCAATCTTCGAGTTTCCTGGCCCAGGCAATATTGTTTTCCTCATCGAACCGAGCTTTCAGCTCCACCAAGGCGACCACCTGCTTGCGGTTTTCGGCAGCCCTCATTAGCGCCCGCACGATCGGCGAATCACCCGAAGTTCTGTAGAGCGTCAGCTTGATCGCCGTCACTTGGGGATCGTCAGCGGCTTGGGTTATGAACTCCTCGACGCTCGCGGCAAACGACTCGTAGGGATGATGAACGAGCAGATCGCCGTTTTTGATTTCCTCGAACATAGCGCCGTGCACGTCGCTCTGCGCGCTGTCGCGCATCTCTGCGGGGCGAATTTCCTTAAAGCGCGCGGGAACGACCGGATTCCATGGCGGATCCTTCAGGTGGGCAAGCGGGAATCCCAGGAAAAAAAACAAATCCTTCAGATTCAGCAATCCCTCGATGTCATAGATGGTGTTTTCGTCCACCTCCAGGTACTGCATGAGCTTCTCCCGAACAGGTGAAGGCATCGACCGGTCGACTTCCAGACGACAGACAAAGCCCTCCAGGCGACGCTTGGTGATTTCTTCAGCTATCGCTACCAACAGGTCGTCGGCCTCATCTTCTTTCACCGGAAAATCGGCATCCCTCGTGATGCGAAAGAGATGGTAGGCTTTGATCAGCATCCCGGGAAATAAGCGGTCCAGGTGCTGTGCGATCACTTGCTCCAGGGCGACGCCGATCCAGGTCGGACGAGTCTCTTCGTTTTCGTTGCGGTCATTGTTCAACGTGACGAAACGGGGCAGGCTGTCCGGTACCTTTACCCTGGCGAAACGCTCAATTCCGGTTTCCGGATCTTCCACGACCACGGCCAGATTCAAGCTGAGATTGGACATTTGCGGGAAGGGATGGGCGGGATCGACACTCAGGGGTGTCAGTACGGGAAAGACGTGTGCTTCGAAGTAATTCCCGAGAATGCGTCGTTGCTCCGTATCCAAATCCGAGTAGTTAAGAAGAAACACGCCCTCTGCAGCCAATGCCGATCGCAGCTCGGCTTCGAATAGATGGTGCTGTTCGGCGACCTTCACCAGGAGATGTTCGCGCACAGCCTTAAGCTGTGCCTTCGGTGAAAGACCATCCGGATTCTTCGAATAAACACCGGCATCGAGTTGCTCCATCAGGCCCGAGACCCGAACCATGAAGAATTCATCCAGGTTCGAGCTGAAAATCGCCACGAACTTGAGCCGCTCCAGCAGGGGGGTTCGAGGATCGGAAGCTTCATGCAGCACCCGGTCGTTGAATCGAAGCCAACTCAACTCCCGATTGAGATAAAGCCGGGAATCCCGCAAGTCGACGGTTTCTTCTGACTTCGCAAGCTCTTGACTGACCGCGCTCATAAGTGCCTCATATCAGTAATCGCAATGTGTCGTCCCGCTGGGTAAAAAAGAGTCCGACGGCCCCATGATTTGTATTCCCTTGACTCGTCGGGTGCTGCTAGCGGCGTTCCCAACGGGGCATGGCGCTATCAAGGGCTTGATCCTTGAGAAAGTTGGCAATGCGCGCCTTCAAGCGTGGCAACCTGAACAGAGTGCTCAGGCTATTTCGCTGCGTGTTCTTGACCAAAGCGGAGAAATCGAAATAGGTCTTAGCATTCGCGGCGGACAACACGAACGGCGGGTGTCCCTCTTTGGCAAGGATGTAGCTGATCACGAGGGTACCGGTACGATCGTTGCCTTCGATAAACAACTGGGGTTCGCTCAGAATGCGGATATAGATACCTGCGGCCCGATGCCAGATCGATTCATGCCGATGCAGCGCATACCAGTCCATGAGGTCTTGAATACCTGCATCCATGCGTTCGTAGAAATACCGGTTGGTGGCGGCGATATGCTTTTTGTATTCGCGTCGTTTGTGCGCGCTGGTTCCGCACAGCACGCGGTTATTGAGCTCCAACAGGTAGGTGGAACTGCCGAAGGCAAACAGTTCGACCTTGGTCTCCAGCAGTTGGCTGACGAAGGCATAGCCCGACAGCAGATTCTCCACCGCCTCATCGTCCATGCGCTCCCGCGGAATCTTCAACTCTTGATTGAGCAGAGGCAATTGCTTCTGCATGCCGCGCAGGGACGCCTCTATACATTCAAGATCCAGACGAGGCCTATCCTCTTGCTTCAAGACGGACCCTTCCATAGCGTCGATGCCCCTTCTGTCTTAAGACGGATACCTCAATAGCCCGGAACAAAAAGATACAGGCCAATGCAGCATTGGGTCTTATGGATTCCTGAAACTTGCCGATGCATCGCTCTAACCGCCTCCCCTTCGAACGAATAGGTTACTGGATGCTTTCCACGGCGTCCCGTGACCGCGAAACGATTTCATCGGGTAATGGAACATAACCGAGTTCGCGACTGTAACGCTGACCCTCGGTCAGGCCGAAAGTCACGAACTGCTTGAGTGCAGATGCTTTCGCCGGATCCTGGTAATGCTGATACAGCAGCAGCCAGCTAAGGGTCATGATCGGGTAGGCGTCTTCCCCGTCCGGATCAGGAATCATCAACCGCAGATTCTGAGGCATTCGCTGCGAGTTGCGGGCCAATGCTTCCTCTCCGGAGTGGTCGTTGGGCTCGACGAAACGCCCGGTTTTGTTCTCCAGCCAGGCCATGGGCAGTCCGAGCCGTTTGGCGAAGCCGTATTCCAGGTATCCGATGGACCCCTCGCTGACTTTGATGCGCGATGCCACACCCTCGTTGCCCCGCGCGACCATGGTGTTGCCTGGCCAGTCCACCACTTTGCCGACGCCGGGACCCCGGTCGCGCCAATCCGGGCTGATCGCACTCAGGTGATTGGTAAAGGCATAGGTCGTCCCGCTGCTGTCCTGGCGGGCGACGATCGCGATGTTCTGGTTTGGAAAGTGTAATTCGGGATTGGCCGCCTGGATCCGGGCATCGTTCCATTTGCTGATTTTTCCGGAGAAGATGTCCTCATAAACGTCCCTGGGAAGCTTCAATGGCCCGGTCAGGCCTTTCACGTGATAGGCAAGGGCAACCAGGCCGGCGGTGGCCGGCACCAGTCGTACGCCCCGCCTTACCTGCGCGATCTGCTCATCGCTGAGAGCCGCATCGCTGGCCCCAAAGTCCAGCTCCTCGGCGAGGAAGCCGCGGACGCCCTCGCCGCTGCCCACCGCCGCATAGCTGATCCGGATGTCGGGACGTCGTTCGGCAAACCTATCGATCCAGCGTTGATAAAGCGGTGCAGGAAATGTCGCTCCGCCCCCGCGCAGTTCCAGGCTGCCGGCTTGAGCGACCGTGCAAGTAACCATCCCGGTTATGCACGCGATGGTCAAAAAGATGAGGCCCCATGGACCGCTACCGAAGCTGATCTTGATGCTCATCAATATGACTCCGCCCGGCTAACTGAACTCGCCCCGGATGTATTGTTTGGTCAATTCTTCCCTGGGGTCTTCGAAGATTTGCTGGGTGTCTCCGAGTTCCACCAGGTAACCGGTGCGCCCACTCTTCGAGATCTCAACCGAGAAGAAGGCGGTCTTGTCGGCAACGCGCATCGCCTGCTGCATGTTATGGGTGACCAGGGCAATCGTGTATTTTTCTTTCAGCTCCTTCATCAGCTCTTCGATGCGCCGGGTGGCAATGGGATCCAGTGCGGAGCAGGGCTCGTCCATCAAGATCACCGAGGGATTTGTGGCGATGGCCCTGGCGATGCAAAGCCGCTGTTGCTGACCGCCCGAAAGCGAAAGACCGCTGGCCTTGAGCTTGTCCTTGACCTCATCCCAGAGCGCCGCTTTCCTCAGGGCATTCTCCACGCGCTCGGCCATGTCGCCCTTGAAGCGGTTCAAGCGCAGCCCAAAGGCGACGTTATCGAAAATGCTCATGGCAAAGGGATTGGGCTGCTGGAACACCATGCCGATGTAGCGCCGCACCACCACCGGATCCACCCCGCTGCCGTAGACGTCCTGATCGTGGAAATGCACTTTGCCCTCGAACCGAAAGCCCTGCACCAGATCGTTCATCCGGTTGAGACTGCGTAGAACCGTGCTCTTGCCGCAGCCGGATGGACCGATGAACCCGGTGATGTGGCCTTTCAGGATGGGAACATGGCTGTCCCGGACGGCCAGAAAATCCCCGTAAAACACCTTGTCCAGTTTGCAGTCGATGATCACTTTGGGATTTGCCTCACCGCTCGCGAGCATTTCGTCCTCCGCGGTTACTTGCGCGTTCATTGTCGGTCTCCCAGGAAACGTTAAACTTTTTTACGCCCCAACACCCGGGCAAGAATATTGAACAGCAGCACCAGCAACACCAACACCAGCGAGGCCGCCCATGCCAACTCAATCTGGTTCTCGTAAGGCATGCCGGAGAAGTTGTAAATCAACACGGACAGCGAAGCGATGGGCGCCATCAGCTCCGCGTGTCCGTTTTCGACGAACCAATAGCTACTGAACAAGGCGGTGAAAAGCAGCGGCGCCGTCTCCCCGGCGGCACGAGCAACGGCCAGCATGACGCCGGTCAAGATCCCGGGTAGCGCCGTGGGCAACACGATCTTCCAAATGACCTGACTCCGGGTACAACCCATCCCGTAGGCCGCGTTCTTCATGTTGACGGGCACCATCTTCATGGCCTCTTCGGCCGTCAGCACTACGGTGGGAAGCATCAGGAGTGCCAGGGCAACTCCAGCCGCCGGTGCCGAGTAGGTGCCGGTCGTCAGCACCACGACCGCATACGCGAACACACCGGCCAGGATCGAAGGCAATCCCGTCAAGGTCTTGGCACAGAATCGCGCCGCCTGCGCCACCCTGCCATCGGGCTCAAGTTCACCGAGAAAAGTGGCGGCCAGAATGCCGATAGGGATGCTAATGAGCGCGCCGATCGTCACCGTGACCAGCGTCCCGACGATGGCGTTGCCGAACCCGCCGCCTTCCTCGAACCCCGCCGGTGGCAGTTCGGTGAAAAGCTCCAGACTCAGCCGGTGCCCGCCGCGGACGATCAGCCCATAGAGCACCGAAAAAAGCGGAATGCTGGCGATGATGGCCGCGATCCATGCCACACCGCTTAATAATGCGCTACGCAAGGCGCGGCGCTCCACCCACGAGCGCTGCAGTTGCGGGGCGACGGCCGTTTCGTTTTCCGGGAGCGAGGGGTTCTGTCCGCTCATTTGCCGGCCTTCATTTGTTTGGACGTGAGCGTCATGATGGCCGTGCCGATCATGTTTACTGCCAGGGTGATCAGAAGCAGCACCAGGGCGGCGTACATCAGAACTGGAACCTCCTTTTCACCGGCTTCTGGAAAGTTCAGCGCCAATAGTGCGGCGAGCGTATTGGCCGGCGAAAACAGGGACAGGCTGAGCTGGTTGGAATTGCCCACGAGCATGGCCAGGGCCATCGTTTCCCCGAGCGCGCGGCCGAAGCCGAGGACGAGAGCGCCGAAAATACCCGTCGAGGCCGTGGGAAGCATCACTTTCAGGATCGCCTCCCAGCGGGTGGCACCCAGACCGTAGGCCGCCTCCTTGATGCGATAGGGGACCAGTCTCAGGGCATCCTGAGACACGGCGGCGATTGTCGGCAGGATCATGATTGCCAACACTAGAGCCGCCGGCAGCATTCCGGGCCCGCTCAGGGTTGTGCCGAAAAACGGAATCCAGCCGAATTCGGC
>DATIXD010000167.1:0-6199 GCA_035518875.1 Methylococcaceae bacterium
GGAGCTTGACCGCCGCTTTCATCAAGCCATCAAGGCGTTCGTAGGCCCAGTGTATTTTGGCGCTCTTGCCGGCATTCTTGCGGCTTTAGCGATTCAATAAAGCGCCCGGAAAAAGCTATCGGGTATGTCTGAACTGAAGGCGGCCTTGCGGGAATCGAACAGAAAACCAATGGACAGACCGCCGAAATAGTCCTGGTAACCGCTGGTTTGCCGCACGGCGCCGCCCGCGGCGATCATCCAGTTCGGCGTGACCAGCCAGGCGCCTTTCACTTCCAAGTCGTAGGCGATGCCGTCGACCCGGTTCGATGAGTAATTTCCGTTGGATAGGGAAGTAGGTGCGCCGAGGGGAAACCAGGGACTGGCCGATTCATTAAAGTATTGATAACCGACCGTCATCCTGCCCCGCACGATGAACGGCCTGCCCTCTTCGGTGAGAAAGTTGACGCCAAGTCCGGTATTGACGAACTGATCCGGGCTGAAATAACCGCCCTGGCCCAGGGTAAAGTGGCTCAAGGTCCTGTCGTAATGTTGGTAGAGAACGGATGGCCCGAGGCTGAAATAATCGAAGTCCGGCAATTTCAAGTCATAGCCGATCGCCACTGAAGCGCCGACCATCCAATTATCGGCCACGTGCTGACCGCTCAAATACGCGCCGGTCAGCTCGGCATTCAGTCCCCAGCGCTCATCGATTTGGTGATAAGCATTGAAGGTACCTCCGGTTTGGACTACGCGACCCCAGGTCGTGCTGCTGTAGGGATCCTTCTGGCCCACATAGGACAGCATCGATAGCCGCACCGGCTGGTTGAAAGCGTCCGCCTGCCAGCGCCCCCAGGATTCCTGCTGAACCAAACCCAGACGAAAGGTCGGCACGGGCGATACGGGGCCGTTCAGCGGCGTCGTGCCCACACTGAAATACGGGCTGGCCCAGCCCTCTCGGTAATAGGAAAAATCCAGCAATGCGGCATCGTGGACGCCCGCCAGCGGAGCGCGCAACTGCGTCAGTCCGAAATCGGAGCAGCTTTCCGGCTTCGATCCGAAACCGTCACAGTCGCCGGGCCTGCCGCTGTTCAGATCCAGGGCTGCGGCCTTGAACGCGAAACGATTGACCCGATCGTGAACATAAACGCCTTCTGCGAACGGGCGCTCCCAGATGGTGAGGCGTCCCATACCCGCCTCGCCCGATTTATTTCGAACCATTGTACCGACCGCCACCGAGCCACTGTCGATGTTCTCCAGATCCGGGTAGAACTTCGGCGTGGCGGCATGGGTAGTCAGGAACAGCTTGCGTCCGTACAACTCGCCGGCCTGTTGTGCGGCGATTGCGCTTTTCATCTGTTCAAGGTCTCTACCCGGCAGATTGTCCAGGCGTTGCGGAGCGGATTTCGCATAGCTTAGGACGAGCCCCTCGGCCAGTTCCGGCGAGGGCTTCTCCCGATAAAGCTGTTCGAAGCGTGCGGCCGCTTCGGCATATTCGCCGCGCCGATAATGAAGCCAGGCATCCAGCGTATCCGCATCCCGTTTATCCGACAGATACGGCCTGGCCTGTGCAAGATTTTCATCCGCAGCGTCCAGATCATCGCGCCGGAATGCATCCCAGGCGCGATCCATGCGCAGATCGCCCAGAAGGCGGCGTAACCGCTGGCTAGAAGGCACCGACCCGATGGTTTGCGCCGCCGCTTCGGGGCGCTGGGCTTTCATCTGGCTCAGCGCCAGCCCGTAGCGCCAATCTTCGTGCTGTGGCTCCCAATCCAACGCCAGATGAAACCACCGAATCGCCTCGTCGTACCGGCCTCGGTCGAAGTGATCCCAGCCCAACAGGCCCGCCATACCTGCATCCTTGCGGGCCTCGATCTCCTCAACCAGTTCTGCTTTCAAACGATCCAAGGCGAGGTGATCCGCGGTTTGGTGCGCGATCAGCAAGGCCCGCTTGCGACGTTCGTAGGCGGTATCCCGTGACGTTTCCATCAGCTCGGAGGCGTGCGGGCTGGCAGCCACAGCCGCCCGCAAACCCTCGAACTCGGCGTCGGGCAAGATGAGCGAGGCTTTCTGCAGGCTTGCGCGGGCGATGGCTAAAGAACAGCGAAGGATGAGATCGCCGTAAATTCTTGCAGCCTTTTGCCACTGCTTTCCGTCCCCGTAAGCTGCCGCCACCGACCAGGCTGTATCGGGATCGGAGCAACCGAACACCTTCGGATGCTCTTCGAAGATTTGAATCAGCCCACTTGGGTTATTCTGCTTGAGCGCGCTCCGCAAATTTATGCGCTCTTGCTCCTGTGCGACCAAGCCCAGGAGCTTTCGGGGAGGACGCCATCCGGGATAGGCCGTGCGATATTCACGTATTTTTCGCTGCAAGGCGCCGAAGCGGCGCTGATCGTAAAGGCGCCATAGCACCCGTTCGTCCGGCCGCGTGGCGCGGGCGGGCGGCGAAACTTCGCCTGCGGCTCTCGGCGCAGCCGGTTGCGATTCCTGTGGAACCTGCGGAAATTGGGGGCCTGGCTTAGTCTCGGGAGTCTGTGAAATCGCCGCCCCGGGCTCTTTCCTGATTTCGGTGATCGAATCCGGGGTTCGGGTTATGCTTTCCTCGGCTGCCGCGGCACAGGCGAATATCAGCGTGGCAAGGCTAACGTAGCGGATCGGCGGCATCAAAGCGCTTCCATGCCGGCCAGCCGGCTCAGCAGAAGCAGACTGGAAGAATAATAATCTTGGCCGACCTCCATCTCGGGAAACCGCTCCGCGGAAGCATGCAGGGCACGCTGCACCAGACTCTTGATCGAACGCATGCCCGCGGGCGCCCCTTCGCCATCGACGCAGTTCTCCTTCAGGTTCGTCCAAGCCGGAGTGAAGCGGCCGTATGCCCCCCAGAAACTCTGGAAAGGCCGCAGCATTTCGGAGGATTCCTTGCCCCAGACGAGGTAAAGGGGGATGCGAACGGCGTCATAGCCGAACCGAGGCTTGAACCCTTCGGAAGGCGCCAACGGATCGCCGAGCGTCAACCAATCAGGCGGCAATCCAAGCCGCCCGAACCGAGCCTTGGAGAGAAGCGTTAATCCGCTGTCGGCAAGCTCCTTCCAGGTTTTGGTTTGACCATCGACCCGGGCGAAGTCGGTTAAAGCGGGAAACACCCAATAGGACAGGTTGACGGTCAGGACACCGTCGTGCTCGAAGCCGGCTGCGCCGGGCAGCAGGACGGTCAGATCCCTCCACCGCCGCACCAGCTTGGAGCGAACATCGGTCAGAATCCCCAGGGCCGCCTCCCGGTAATCCACGCGCTGCCAGCGCTCGCCGGCGCGCAGCAGGGCCCAGGCGATCAGGATATCGCCATCGCTGGCGTTGTTGGGGTCTTCGCCTGCCGATGGCGTGTCGGGGCGCCTCCGCCACCGAAACAAGCGGTCCTCACGGACCTGGAGATTGGCGTGCGTCCACTCCCAGATTTGGGCGAAGGTTTCCCTATCGTCGGCCGCCAGGGCCAGAAGCAGGCCATAGCCCTGGCCTTCCGAATGGGAAACGCCCTGGTTTCCGGAATCGACCACCCGCCCATCCAGCGTCACGAACTGGCGTTTGTAGATTTGCCAGTCGGCTTGAAAAGCCTCATTTTCCGGAATCGTGCAGGCGGCCATGAGTACAGCCATGAGCAACAGCGCCACGGCCACTTTAGAGCTCTTGCACATCCCCATGTTGCCGTTGTTTGAATGCCTTCAGCAGCTTATGGGCAAACCAGGCGCTGAGTGCTAACAGAAGGAGAATTCCCCCGATCCAATACAGCGGATGACGGGAGAAGTAAGCAGCCAAACGAAGCTGCGGCTTGGCCTGGCCGATGAAAAAAGCTGCCCCAGTATCCTGCGCAGCCAGGGATTCGGGTTTATCTTCCCAAACCACGACATCGCCCTTCAACGAATACCAGAACTCCGGGGTCGTCAGCAAATGCACGCCATGCAGCAGGCTCTGCGGCGTCTTGGCGACCAGGGAAAGGACCATACGCTCGGAATGCTTGGCCGAGGGATAGGCCATCGCCAACCGATAATCTCCCAAGTCGCCGGTGATATCCATTGCGGTTTTGAGGGGTGCGATCGTCACCGGTTCCGGTATTCCGTCGCCGAAAACAGATCTTTCCAGATCTTGCCACCAGGGCTGTGAAGACTCGGCTCGGGCTTGCCCGACGGCGTAATGCACCAGGTTCGGATCGACCAACCGGAAAGGCGCCTCGGCCTGATCGGCTAGATTGAGCTTCTGGTCTTTTCCGACCAAGATCACATGCCGGTCCTCCTGGATCGGCTGTAGGGAAATCCGTGCCGACGTGAGCGGCGCACCGCTCAATTGCGCTAATTTGGCCAGCAGCTGCCAAGCCGAAGAAATCGATTCCGGCGATTCATCCAGTACCTGAATGCCGGTTTCCGAGCCATCCGGCAAGCGGGTGAAGGGGAAGCCGGTTTTGCCGAGCAATTCCAGATCCGGCAGCTTTGCGTAATGCGCGGCATCCGGCAACCGGATGATGGAATCATCGAAGAGCGTCACATACTGTTGTCCTTGGATGTATAGGCACTCTCCAGTGACCAAGGGCGTCTGAACCGGTTGGAAGCTGAGGATATTGACACCCGCCTTGAACGATCGCAAAGGAATGCTCAACCGATAACCCCGATATTCCGCGCCCGATTCTTCCTTCAGATGCACGGCCCGTTCGAAGTGGCCGTTCAGCATGAGGTTGATCACGGAATCCTTTCGCAGCGCAGCGCGATAGGCTAGATGCAGCCAGAACTCGACCTGCGCATCCTCCGGCGCATAGAGATCGGGCGGCATGACCAGCTTGATTTCCTTGGGATCGTCGGACATCGCCTCGAACGAACTCGTGGTGAAGCCGAGCTGAGAGAAGGCGAATGCCCGACCTTCGGCGAGCATGCCGGGCGATTGGTAAGGTTTCGCCGGTGGTGCTTGTTGTGAACGGATCACCGTGTCGGCGGTGTCTGGGAAGGGGAAATTGATGCGCGTAAACGCTAAAGCAGCCTGACTCACGTCAGCATCGGTGGCCCCCGATATCACCAGAAGGAATGTTCCCGGATTTTCCGGCCTCGAAGAAATGCCCAAATAAGGCCCAGTGATCCGTTCCAGGATTTCCGGCTTGAGATGCGCAGCGAGGGACGTGCGGGTACCGATCAAGACCCAATCTTGAGCCGAACCGCCCGCCGCATTGTCTTCCGTGTTAGCGATCCGGTGCAGGTTAACCCGGAATGGTGCGTATTTCAGCCTCAGGGCAGCGCCCTGGGCGATCAGTCCACCCCAGGATAGCTGCTCGTCGGTCTTCATTTCCCCCGCTTGCGCAATGTTCAGATCGTAATCGCCGAGCGTTGCACCGATAAGGCTGTTCAGATCGGCCACGGTGGGATGCAGAGTCGCTGGTACGGTGCTGATGCTGAGGGTGGATTTGAGCGTATCGACTTCCGTCCACAACTCCGGCGAGTCGGGAAACTCACAGTGTTCGTCGGTGTAGTGCTGGGCCGAGTCGAATCGCAGGACATTGTAGCCGGGCTTGAGGCGTTCCACGGGGATGATGATGTCTGCGCGGGTATTCGGGTTTGCCGGATCGAGCTTGATCTGGGCGATATGCCAGCCGTTCACCAATACCCGCAATTGCGAGCGATGACCGATGAGCGCGTTGGAATTGACCAGTTCCAAGTGCAACCTGGCTTTGACTGCGCGATTGCGCTCCGCCAAAGGGAATGTCAACTCGTATTGGTCCTTGACGCTGCGCAGGGTGATCGCTTCGCTTCTGGACATGAAGCGAGCCAGTGGAAGCCCGCTCGCCTCGGTTTCGGTGCCTACCGGTTCGACCGCCATGGCAGCTAAACACGACTCGGCCATGATCCATAAAACGAAAAAACCAAAAATCCTCATCATTCCGTTACCTATTTTCTTATAAATGCTGTGGCTGATCGATAGCCGGTTTTCCAGTCGGCAACCGCTCCGCCGCAAAGCTTACCCAAATGGCCGACCGCGTGTACCAAGCCGACTGACACCAGTAACGACATTTCCCGGAAAACCCCGGGATTTCGTTCGGGGAACCGAAACATCCCTTGGATCCTGTGGCTGTCCCCGTACACGAGCATGATCAACAATCGATAGTCGTTCAGATTGCTGGGCTTGAACTGCAAACCCAGCGTATGCCGATCGGCGCCTGCGCGGTGATTGACCAGGCTCACCATGAGGG
>DATIXD010000168.1:0-11084 GCA_035518875.1 Methylococcaceae bacterium
AAGACATTCAACTGATGTCGAAGCACCGCGTTCTCAGCCTCAAGCCGCAACTTCGACTTGAATCGCGAGACCAGGACGGCCACAACGAAAAGGAGCAGCCCTATCATTCCGCCAGCTTAGGTGATTCCATTGCTGCATCAAAACGGATAGGGTTTTCGGTACACACAGTCGTCAAGGATGCTAGTCGAGCCGCTGACGTGATAAGCCGGATTCATGACCTTGTAAGGAAGGGCTCGCCCAGCAAGGAGGCGCTCGATATCAACGAAGCGATTCTTGAGGTGGTTGCCCTCACCCGCGCCGAAGCAAGAAAACACGGCATCAAACCCGAGATGCAGCTCGCGGACGATCTACCGCCAATTAACGGAGACAGGGTCCAGCTACAACAAGTGATGATCAATCTAATCATGAACGCAATCCAGGCGATGAGCACGGTCGATGAAGGCACGCGAGACCTTCATATCAGCAGCGGCTACAATCGATCGGAAGGAGTGCACGTTGTGGTGCGGGATTCAGGGCCCGGGATCGACGTAGAGAAATTGGCCCACCTGTTTGAGCCGTTCTACACAACCAAGCCCGGCGGTATGGGCATGGGACTGTCCATCAGTCGAACCATTATCGAGGAACACGGAGGGCGACTGTGGGTTAGCGAAGACCAATCAGCGGGCGCACTGTTTCAATTAACCATTCCTATCAACTAATGCGCTCTTAGGCCAGATGCATGGCCCGGTTTGTCCTGGACAGCAATTTGCTCGGTTGTTTTAGCGGCGACTTCAACACTCAACGATATTGACAGCGAGTCCTCCGGTGGAAGTCTCCTTGTATTTCTCACTCATGTCGTTGCCGGTCTGGCGCATCGTCTCGATACACGCGTCGAGCGGCACGAAATGCGTACCGTCACCCTTGATGGCAAGCGAGGCAGCAGTGACCGCCTTGACGGCGCCGAGAGCGTTACGTTCGATGCAGGGTACCTGCACGAGGCCGGCGACCGGATCGCAGGTCATGCCGAGATGGTGTTCGAGCGCGATCTCGGCCGCATTCTCGATCTGCTCCGGAGAGCCACCCATAACCGCCGCGAGGCCGGCAGCCGCCATTGCGGAAGCTGAGCCAACCTCACCCTGGCAACCGACTACGGCCCCCGAAATCGAGGCATTGTGCTTGATAATCCCGCCGACAGCTGCAGCAGTAAGCAGGAAGGTGCGAATGTCCTCCCGCGTCGTGTCTTCGTGGAAATGCAGGTAGTAGCGAATGGTTGCGGGTACGACGCCCGCAGCACCGTTCGTCGGTGCGGTGACGACACGCCCCCCGCCGGCATTCTCCTCGTTGACCGCCATGGCGTAAACGCTCAGCCAGTCGTTCGCCAAAAGCGGATTAAGGTGGTTGTTACGCGATTCCTCGTTCAGCTTATCGTAGATCGTGCGAGCTCGCCGCTTCACCTTTAGCCCACCTGGCATGATCCCGTCGACCTTGAGGCCGCGGTCGATACAACGCGTCATCACATCCCAGATCCGATCGAGGCCGGCATCGAGTTCGACGGCACTCATATTCGCTTCTTCGTTCGCCCGCTTCATCTGGGCGATCGTCAGGCCGGAAGCACGCGCCATGGCCAGCATCTGCTTGGCCGATGAGAAGGGATAGGGTACGCCGGCATCGGAGGACACATTCTTGGACCTATGTATTGCCTCCAGTTCAGTATCTGTCACTACGAAACCACCGCCGATTGAATAATAGATGCGCTTCAGAAGAAGCCGTCCATGGCGGTCGAGGGCGTAAAAGCTCATGCCGTTTGCATGACCGGGAAGAGGCAGCTTCTTTTCAAAGATGAGATCTGTCTCGACGTGGAATTCGTATGTCGGGTGCCCGGGCGGAGCGACACGTCCGCTCCGCTCGATCGAGTCAATGATGTCATCCATCCGATCCGGATCGATGCTATGAGGCTCCTCGCCGGCAAGGCCGAGGATGACCGCTCTGCCCGTTCCGTGCCCTAAGCCGGTGAACGCCAACGACCCGTGCAAACTAACCTTCAAGGCCGCAACGCTGGCGCCAGGCGGACGAGACCAGTTGTCGGAAAGAATCAGGTTAAGGAAGCGGTTTGCTGCCGACATCGGACCCATCGTGTGAGAACTAGATGGGCCGATACCGATTTTGAAGACGTCAAATACGGACAGAAACATGATTTGCGAAATGCCTATTCGGCCACGGCTGCCGTTACGATGACCTCGACCAAGACATCTGGTGCCCCCATCTCGCATTGGGCGGTTGCTCTTGTCGGAGCTGCATTGGGAGCTGTCCACGCATTCCAGACTTCATTCATGCCCTCAAAATCCCGAGCAAGATCCTTGATCCAGATCTGTGCTGTAAGAATGCGACTCTTCTCGGTACCCGCTTGCGCCAAAAACTCTTCGATCTTCGCTAGCGTTTGCTTCGTCTGACCTCTGATATCCTGACTACGATCATCGGCGGTCATGCCGCCAACAAAAACGATTCCATTGTAGACCACGACACGGCTGCGACGCGGGTCAGTTTCGATACGCATGATATTACTCATTGGCTTGCCTTTCGCTCGTAGTTGAGATTTGATTTGAAATCGGTGTTACTCCGCAAAGTCGCCGAGCAATAAGGGCTTGATAGGAGGCCGGATGCGAAAATACCCCACCTCCGACGGCCCAACGCCGCGAGCTTCGGCGATCACCTCTGTTACCGTCAGGCCACAAAGACGACCTTGACACGGACCCATCCCACAGCGACCGAACGCTTTGGTTTGATTTGGGCCCCGGCAACCCAACCCGACATATTTGCGCAATTGCTCGGCCGTAACCTCTTCGCATCGGCAGACAAGCACCTGATCTGGCGGGACGCGGTTCTCGTCGCATGGTCGGTACAGCGCGTCTAGAAAAGGCCGGATGTGCGTGTATCTCTGAAGCTCGCCCTCGAGTACCGCAGAGCGGCGGGTAGTGTCGTTACTCACCCCAAGTTGTTTACCAATGGCCAAGGCGGCCAACCGGCCCTGAACTGCCGACGCATTGGCACCAACAATTCTTCGACTGTCGCCGGCTACATATAGAACCGTGTCTCCCAAACGCCCCGCCTCATCCGTAATGGGTTGCCAACAAAGCTGGTCCGAATCCCAGCGATGCTCTGACCCCGTCGACCAACTAAGCTGTGTGTTGGGAACGACACCCTGATGGAGGAGTATCAGCGATGCCCGTACTTGAACCTGTTTGCCCCGGTGTTGGAATTTAAGACCTTCGGCGCGCGTTTCGCCTACGATCGAAAGTTCGCGTGCCCTCGAATAGACCCGAACACCGTGGTGCCGCACCGCTGCAATGAGCTTCACGCCCTTGAGAAGATCGCGCCAACCTTTAAGTGCGCCGATCATGTGGCGTGCGGCTCGAAAGTAAGCTGATCGGGGGGTCGTGTCGACCAGCGCCTCGATTCTCACGCCCGCGCGCAGATATTGCCAAGCCAGCAGGTACAGCAACGGTCCGCCGCCGGCCAGGACGACAGGATCGGTCGGAAGCCCGCCAGAGCCTTTCAACATTATCTGACCCGCGCCGGCGCCCATGACGCCGGGTAAGGTCCAACCCACGATTGGGAAGGGCCGCTCCATAGCGCCGCTGGCAAGCAGAACGAACTTGCCAACGACTTCGTCGGCACCGCCATTCGCGACATAGTTGACGACGCCCGTTGTGCTCACGTTCCAGACAACCGCCCCGCCAATATATCGGGTTCCGCTTGCGCAAAACTCTGAAGCAAGATGCTGTCCTGCCGCATAATCCTTCCCCAGCACGTGAACAATTTCGCTGGGTGCTGATTCAATCCGGCGATATATCTGCCCACCAATCGTCGTTTGCTCATCCAGCAAAACGACGGAAAGACCGAGTGCTCGCGCCTCACAGGCCGCCGCCATTCCGGTAGGACCTGAGCCAATTACGACAAGGTCTGCTGTGACGTCACTCATGTCCCTCTCCAATATTAGTGACTTTCAGCTCCGGAGCACCAAGCTGACGCTTTATCTGCATTCCGTCCCGAACCGGTATCAGGCAGCTCTGTCTCGCAGGAATTCCATCAATCTCGACCAAGCACTCGAAGCAAACTCCCATCATGCAGTAAGGCGCCCGAGAGACCTGCCCTACAATGCTTGACCGAAAGTCACGCGCTCCTCCTGCAAGCAATGCAGCGGCAACGTTGATGCCTTCTGGCACCGTCATCAGTTGACCCTCGAACGTGATCGTAACCGTAGGCGCGTTCGGCAATCTTGGAATCAAGAAGAGCGGTTTAGTGGTCATGAGAAAAGCTCGCATTGGGGTCCAGGAAGCGATCGCTTCGGAACGCGTCAAAGTCGGGAGGCGCTTCTGTGAGCCCACCCATCCATGGACCGATCACGAAGGCATGCGCCGCCGCTAGGGTGACCCCGCTATGACAAATGGCTACATATGCGCCAGGGCAGGATGCGGAACCTTGGTAAATCGGATAGCTGTCCGGAGTGAGCGGACGCAAAGCTCCCCAAGCCCTTACTAACCGGGCTCTTCCCAGTGTGGGAAAGGTCGCGACCGCTCGACGAGCAAGCCATTCGATCTTGTCAACCGTGGTACCGTCGTCGAACCCGACATCCTCTGTTGTCGACCCGATCTGCACAGAGCCTTCGTGTGTCTGACGTACCTTGTTTGTCGGATAGTCGAGAAACGGCTTGAGACGTTCGGTGATCAGCACCTGACCACGGGTAGTTGTTATTGGCGCATATAGTCCGACATGACCGGCCAGGTCGGCGATGCCCAGGCCCGCGGCTAGTACAAGCCGATCACTCTTCCAACTTTGTCCGTCGCGCGCCTTGATCGTGAATTCTCTGCTATCGCCATCATGTCTAAGTTCAACAATATCGGCACCCGTAACGACGTCTGCGCCCTTCTCCCGAAGCCCAGCGTGGAGCGCCCGCAGCAACATCAGCGGGTTGACGTGCCCATCGTGTGGCCCAAAACTTCCCCCTACAACCGCGGGACCTATCCCCGGGAGATATTGCTTCAGTTCGGGAGGCTCCATCATCTGGAACGGTATATCCCCAACCTCCCGATCAATTTTCGCCAACAGATTAGCGCGCTTTTGCAGTTCCTGTTCGCTGAAACCCAACCAGAATCCACCAGTTTGCTGAAGACCAGAATCGACGTCCGTTAAGTCCAACAGCTCTTGGTGCAGCTCGGGCCAAAGCCTAACCGCGTCCCGGGTCCATCGGGCATATCGCGGCATGCCGCCGCCCTTGCTGGACAACCACACCAGTCCGAAATTTCCGCGGGACGCGCGGAACGCCACATCGCCCTGGTCGAGGATGCGCACACGCACGCCGCGCCTCGCTGCACCGTAGGCGATCGCCGCACCGACGAGCCCACCCCCCACAACAGTTAATTGATCTTCACTCATCGAATGCTCCCCTTCACGGGCCGCCTATTCTGTGAAATTGACACAGCTCTGTCGTCCTCCCGCAGCTAGGCGAGGAAAACCGGGACGTAGCCCGCCTACTTTTTTCCGATCAAGACGTTGTCGAGCCCTACAATGCGATCGAGGACAAACATCAAGCCCATGGTTCCAACGATCATGATCGTTGATACTGACGTCGTGACCGGATCTGTAAGCATCGAAACGCGATGATAGAGAGCCACTGGAAGCGTGGTCGTGCCTGGAGTGGCAACGAAGATCGTCATCGTCACTTCGTCAAAACTTTGGATGAATGCGAGACTCCAACCGCCAACCACGCCTGGCATGATTAGCGCCAACAGGATTCGACGGAACGATGTCCAGCGCGATGCGCCAAGTGATCTTGCTGCAAGCTCCGCATCACGCTCAAGCCCGATCAACGCACCTAGTGTTAGCCGAAGCGCGTATGGAACGACAATCAAGGCATGAACCAACAGAAGTGCGATGGATGACCCCGTCCAAGACAACATGGAAAAGAAGCGGAGAAATGCAACGCCCAGCACCACATGTGGAACCATCAGTGGCGACAGTAGCAATGCCATCAATGCGTCGCGGCCGCTGAAACGGTAACGCGCGATTGCAATTGCGGCAGGAATGGCAACTGCGATGGCCAATGTTGCCGATCCTAGACCCAACCAGACCGACAACCAAAACGCGCCAATTATGTCCGGGGCATCCAAGATGGCGCGGTACCACCTTAAGGATGCGCCCTCAAACGGCATAGAAATGTAGCCCTTGTCGGAAAATGACACCAAAATAGTTACGATGAGGGGCGCAACGATAAATGCCGTAAACAGCGTATGGAATAGAAGAGCGGCAGGCCCGTTCTCCCCTATGCTTCGAGTGCTCATGCGAACACCTGCTTAAATCTTCTTTCAATTAACCGATTGCTTCCAACCACCACGAAAGCAATTCCCAGCAGCAAAAGGACGGCGATTGCTGCGCCAAGCGGCCAATTGAGCGAGCTCAAGAACTCGTCATAGATCGCAGTCGTCACGAGCTTCACCCGCCTACCGCCAATCAAAGCCGGCGTTGCGAAAGCAGACGCGGAAAGCGTAAATACAATGATGGAGCCGGAAAGGATGCCGGGAAGAAGTTGGGGAAGGATGACGCGACGAAAAGTCGTCCAGGGCCCCGCGCCAAGTGATCTTGCAGCGTGAGCAACTTGGGCGTCGACCTTTTGCAAGGTGCTCCAGATAGCAATGATCATGAACGGCAGCATGACGTGCGTCAGCACGATAACGACGCCCGTCATGGTAAACATGAGCTGCACTGGCCGCTGTGCGAGCTTTAGGGAAATTAATACGTTGTTGATGACTCCATCACGGCCAAGAAGGATCGACCAGCCGAGGGTCCGAACTACAACAGAGATGAGCAATGGACCTAGGATGACTACGAAGAACGTTCCCTGCCAAACCGAACGCATCCGTGAAAGAAAAAGCGTTTCCGGAAGGCCAAGAACAACGCAGATGACCGTGACGCCAAGAGACATCCCAGCGGTGCGCAGAAATAGTTCGTAATAATACCCGTCCGACAGGACGTCGATGTAATTGCCGAACGTAAAATTGGATTGAGACCCGCGCACTGCATCAAATACATTGAATGACAGTATTGCAGTGAGCGCCAGCGGAACGATGAGTAGACCTAAGAACATTGCGAGCGCCGGCAACGACAAAAGCCATTGCGAACCGTTACCTCGCGTGACTTTCTCAGCCATTGCCGACCTCCGAAGCTACAAATTGCAAATCCCCGTCGCTCCAGCTGATCCCGACGGCCTCGCCTTCGTTGGGTTGTGCCGTACCGAAGTTCGCGGCGGTCGATCGGAGCTTCCCCAGTTCGGTCTCGATCTCGTAGAACCATAGCCCCCCGAGAAAGAGGCGCGTAAGGACCGTGCCTTTGACGTTGCAATTGTCGGCGGGAGTGAGCCGAAGCCGTTCGGGGCGAACGAAGAGCTTTGTCTGCCGACCGATTTGACCGCCAGCTACTTTTGCCGTGACAGAAGCGGAACCGATCCGAACGGCAGCAATCTCATCTTGCATCGAGGCGATCTCACCGGTGATGACATTCGCCTGGCCCAGGAACTTCAAAGCAAATTCGGAGGTCGGATGATCGTAAATATTCTGGGGAGTGCCGAGTTCGGCAATGCCACCATTTGCCATAACCGCGATTCTGTCGCTCATCATCATGGCTTCGGCTTGATCGTGGGTCACTAGGACCGTTGTAATCCCTAGCCGGCGTTGTAGTGCACGAAGCTCGACATGCATCTCGCCGCGCAACTTGGCGTCGAGGTTAGACATTGGCTCGTCCAGTAGAAGAACGCGGGGCCTTATAGCCAACACTCGCGCAATCGCGACACGTTGACGTTGACCGCCTGACAACTCACTCGGATATCGGTTCTCCAAGCCGGAAAGACGAACCATCGAAAGGGATTCTGCCATGCGATCGTCCACTTGAGGGCGCTTCATCTTGCGCATCTCAAGACCAAAACGAACATTTTGCGCAACTGTCATGTGGGGAAACAAGGCATAACTTTGGAAGACAACGCCCATGTCGCGCTTCTCAGGCGCGGCATGGGTGATGTCCCGACCGTCCAGGACCACGGCGCCTGTTGTCGGGGGTATGAATCCAGCGACCATCTGCAGCGTCGTAGTCTTACCGCAACCGGATGAGCCGAGAAGTGATAGGAATTCTCCCGCTTGGACCTCCAGATCCACCTTGCGGACCGCTTGAAAGCCGTCGGAATAGGTTTTTGAAAGTCCGTGAATAGACAATTTGCTCATAGGACAATACTCATTTTCAGTAGAGTTCGTGCGATCGAAGCGGGCATAGCGCGCTTCTTTATTCGACAGTACGAGTCCACCGTTTGGTCCACTCAGCGCGGTTCTGGTTGATGGTCTCCCAGTCCACGTTGATCAGTTTCGAGAGCGCCTCTTCGCCATACGGCACTTCTTGCGCCAATGTGTCGTCAAGCTTGGCTTTTCGGTTAGTCGGTCCGAAGCCTTCCGTCGCGAGCTTTGCCTGGACTTCTGGTGATGCCAAATACTGAAGGAAAGCCTGAGATTTTTCAGGCAGCTTGTTGCCAGCAATGGCACAAGCGGCCGCTACTATCGCCGGGGCGCCCTCTTTCGGATAGGCGAACTCGACCGGGAAGCCCGTTTTCTTCAGCGCCACCGAGCGATTACTTCCCCAAACGGCTATATCGATGTCGCCGTTCTGGAACAACTGTGCCAACTGCGCATTCGAAGACGTCCAGGTCAGAACATTAGGCGCAAGCTTGGTGCGGATGGCCTTAAAGCCCGGCTCAATGTTTTTTTCGCCGCCGCGATTCATCCGGGCGAACATCACCAGGCTATTAAGGCCGAACGTGCCCGAAATCGGATTTGAGGCCACGCGCTGCGCGAACTTCGGATCGGTCAAATCGTTCCATGAAGTCGGAGCTGCCCAGCCATTCTTTGCGAAAACGTCCTTGTTATAAGTTATTCCAGTTGCTACCAGACCGACGCCAACAGCGTAGCCGCCGAAGGTAGACGGTTTCGCCACGTCATAAATATCATTGTAGCCTGCAGCATCAGCAACCTTGTCGCACAAGCCGAACTGAACCGCCTGATGCATTGGCCCATCGTCAACCAACGCAATATTGATTTCCTGATTGCCTTTCTGCGCCTGCAATTTTGCGATCAATTCGCTTGAGTTGCCCGCCACGTAGACGATATTCACATCGTTCTTGGCTTCAAAGTCCGGAATGATTTCCTTCTGGACCATCTTCTGGAAGCCACCGGAATATCCGGCAAAATATAGAGTGTCTCGCGCAAACGCGGACGAATTGATCGCTGTCGTCCCGAGCAAGAAGAGCGTGCGCACGTACTTCATATTCACTCCCCCGATGTACTGGGTAATCTGTTTGTAAGTGCGTTTACTCACTGGCTCCTGGCCCGACCGTCATAGATGTACGGATCGGAAGAAAGCGGAGCAAATAGAAATAGGCAGGGGGGCTATGCGCCTAAGATATAGGGGTGAATTTCGAAACGCCGCTTTTATGGGCCAATATTACATTTTTTGAGCACTAATACAGAATCGCCGAGGCGGTGGCTATGTCATTTTTGAATTCTAACGGCCCCGAGCCGCAGAAAATTAAGCTGATGCCAAATGCGTTTAATGGTTAAGCGTTGTCGTGCCGTCCAACGACGCCAATCATTCGCGTTACCTGGCGGCAAGAGTGTAAACGGGACGCCGGAGCGACCCGCACGTTCCTGGACCGGAATGCTATAATGATTTAGCGAGAACACCGCGGTCATCGAGCATTGCTGCTTTAAGCGTGCTCACGAAGCTTGAAATCAGCCGATCCTCGGAGTGCCCTTTGCGATAAATCAAATGGCCAGAATGCATTATCGAAGGAAGAAACGGCCGAGTGACTATGTTCATATGGCGGTAGTCAAGTGTAGCCAGCGGGTTCACGATCGCTATACCAAGTCCTTGGGCGACGAGGGAACACGTAATTGAGCTGTACGACGTTTCAAGGTTTATGATGCGGTTGATACCCGCATTTTCGAAGATCGCGTCGACGGCGGAAAATCCATATTCGTTCCGCGGGAGCGAGATATAAGGTTCATCGGCCAAATCGGTTGGACCTATGTAAGCCTTCGCCGCTAGATGGTGGTCCTTCGGCATGACACAGACCGCGTCAATCTCATAAAATACTTCGTTCTCCAGCCCGAAGGCTTCGTTGAGTTGCGACACAATTCCGACATCACAGGTTTGATCGTCTACCCATTGTGATACTGCAGACGAATGACCGGTATGGATCGATATGCTCACCTCGGGATAATGTTGGGCGAAGCTCTTGATTGCTCGGGGAAGTAAACCGAGGGCCAATATCTGGATGGCTGCTACCGTCAAGGAGCCCCCGCTGAACCTGCGTATTCTCTTCGCCGCCTCGTCGAGCTGCCGTAGGCCGGCAAAGCTACGCTGGACTTCCTTAAAGAAGGAAAGGCCATCATTCGTTGGAACGAGTTTGCCCGGTACACGCTCAAACAGCCGGAGGCCGCTCATTTTTTCGAGCTGAGCGATTGATCGGCTTATATTGGGTTGAGAGGTATGGAGAATCTGAGCCGCAGCGGTCGTAGATCCCGAAAGCATCACAGCCCGAAACGCCTCAACGTGAGAGAAACGCATCACTGCCCTTCGCCTTTCTGTTCTCGCAGCTCATCCGTCTTCGCAGCTACGCTCGATGATGAGCCGACATCCCAAAGACTACAATGAAACCCCAGGAACGACCAGTAATTGGCCGTCCTTTAAGAAGCCAAGTTGAGCGGGGCTGGACGAGCGGGCATGCGCCATAGCTGGACCAAAAACAGGTCCAGGAGCTCGGCCATCTCGATGAGACGACGAAAGGCGCCGGTGGCGGAGGCGGCCTCGTCGTTGCGGCGCTCCACGGCGCGCTCGACCGCAGCCTGGTGCCCGGCGTCCCGAGGGTTGTGTGTACCGAAAACTTAAACCCGGGCGTAGCGGTGATGGAGTCCGCCTAGGATGGGGAACGATTTGATGCTCCCGGTCCGCTGAACCGGGCGCGAGACCGGCGCATCTTTATCCAATGATTGATGTGTTCGGACCTTGTTGTA
>DATIXD010000169.1:0-4308 GCA_035518875.1 Methylococcaceae bacterium
CGCTTTCCCGGCAAAGTCGATTATGGTTTCAGGCTCCAGGCGATATCTGTCAAGGCCCTCGTTGTCCCGTCGCAGCCCGCAATAGAGGCAGTTTTGCACGCACAGGTTGGAAAATTCGATCAGGCCGCGGAGGTGCACCTCATCACCGACATATTTTTTTCGAACCCTGTCCGCGGCTGCAAACAGCGAAGAGTCACATTCGCTGGTCTTCAGCAAAGCGGCAATCTCTTCTTTGTTGAGATCGTGCAATGCTTCGGCTTTGTTGATAATGTCCGTCAGCGCCATATTATTTCTTCTTCATCGCTTCGCGGCCGGCCCTGTAAACTTCGAGCGCCGCGGGAAAGGGATTCAGGGCCCGCTCGAAGATGCCGAGACTGTACGCAATGGCGAGGCCGTAGTTAGTGATCGGCACCCCCAGGTCATTGCACCGCCGGATGCGGTTGATCATTTCGCGGCGGTTCATGACGCAGGCGCCGCAATGGATCACGAGCTTATAGGAGGGGAGATCTTCAGGGAAGTCATGCCCCTGGCAGTGAACGAACTCGAGTCTCCCCCCCACATACTGGGTAAGCCAGCGCGGGATTTTTACCCTGCCGATGTCTTCACCGATGGGATGGTGAGCGCATGCCTCGGCGATAAGGACCCGGTCGCCGCTTTTCAGCCTCTCCACCGCCATGGCGCCTTCAACCTGACTTATCAGATCACCCTTGAACCGGGCGAACAGTATGGAAAAACTCGTAAGGGGAATGTCGCGCGGGAGATCGGCGTCAACCTTGAGAAATGCCTGGGAGTCTGTCACTACAAGCTTCGGCGGTGATTTCAGGCGGTCGAGAGCAGCGCGCAGCTCCCGTTCCTTCACCACCAGGCAAAAAGCGTCGCTGTCGAGAAGGTCGCGGATCGCCTGCACCTGCGGCAGGATCAGGCGACCCTTGGGAGCTTCCTTATCGATGGGAACAACAAGGATGGCCATCTCGCCGGCGCTCACAAGATCTCCAAGAATTGTCGGCGGCCGCAGGGACTCGGGCGGGACTCCGGAAAGCATGGCGCTCAGCAATGATTCAATACCCGCCCCGGTTAACGCCGAAACCGAAACCGTCAGGGCGCGATGCCGATCCGGCGCTGATTCGGGCTTGCAGCCGGCTCCACAGGTATCCGATTTATTAGTAACGACGATGACAGGCACGTCCCTGCGCGAGATTTCTTCCGCCAGCAAATCCTCGTACTCTCCCCAAATGCCGGGTTCCGTGACGATGACCGCAAGGTCCGTACGGTCAAGGACATGTCGGGTCTTCTCGATACGCAGCCCGCCGAGCGCGCCGATATCATCGATGCCCGCGGTATCGATAAAGAGAACAGGACCAAGGGGGAGAAGCTCCATCGGCTTTTCTACCGGATCGGTTGTAGTCCCTGCAATGTCGGAGACAATGGAGACCTGTTGTCGCGTAAGCGCGTTCAGCAGACTCGATTTACCCACATTCCGGCGACCGAAAATGCCGATGTGAAGACGTAATCCTTTTGAGGTTGTTTGCATCAAATCGCCCAACTCCCGACGCATGCGGGACAGCACCATATATTTCAGCGCCCCAGCCTGCATACCGCTTCCGCAGTGATCGCCGCGTCAAACTCCGCAACGGTCATCCAGTTGTTTCCAATAACGACTTCACGAAGAGTTTTCCCTTGCTCCGCGGCCTGTTGCAGCGCCCTGCACGCTTTATCATAGCCGAGGTAAGGCAGAAGCGCGGTCGCCGCGGCTGTTGAGGACTCAATCAGCATGGCGCAGCGTTTTTCATCCGCTTCAATTCCTTCGATGCAGAGCTCGCGGAATATGCGGCAGCTCCGCTCCATCAAATCAAGGCTGTCAAGCATGCAGAGAGCGATCAGCGGCATGAAGGGGTTCAATTCCAGCGTGCCCGCGGCGCAAGCCATGGAAAGCGTTGCTTCATATCCGTAAACCATCATGGCGGCCTGGCCGACGGCCTCGGGGATGACCGGGTTCACCTTGCCCGGCATAATGGAGGAGCCGGCCTGGCGCGGGGGGAGCCTGATTTCGCCCAGTCCCGCCTCGGGTCCCGACGAGAGGAGCCGGATGTCGTTGCTCACCTTCCAGAGAGACGCGGCAAGGGCCTTGACCATTCCCATGACCTCGACAAAGACATCGGCGTTCTGGGTCGCTTCAACGAGATTTTCCGCCCTGGCGAAGCCAATACCGGTGAGATCGCGAAGTTTTTCCACTACGCGGAATATATAGTCGCGCTCCGCGGCCAGACCGGTTCCCACGGCCGTGCCGCCCAGGTTCACGACCCGCAGCCGCTCTTCACATTTGAACAGGCGCCAGCGGTCACGGTTAAAGGCCTCCGCATAGGCGCCCATTTCCCGGCCAAGGGTGATGAGGACGGCATCCTGAAGTTCCGTGCGGCCCACTTTCACAACATGAGACATCCGTTTTTCGGCGTTCTGGAACGACTCCTGGAGTTTCACAACCTCTTCTTGAAGAAGGCGCACTCCCCGGATCGCGGCCAGCCGCAGGGCTGTCGGGTATGTGTCATTCGTGGATTGGTTGCGATTGAGGTCGGAAATCGGCGAGACGATATCATAGCTGCCGCGCGGTGCGCCAAGCAGCTCCAGCGCCCTGTTGGCAAGGACTTCATTGACGTTCATGTTCGTGCTGGTGCCCGCGCCACCCTGCAACCGGTCAACCACGATATGGTTGTCCATCCGCCCTTCGGACATTTCACGGCAGGCCATGATGACGGCGTCCGCCTTTTCAGGATGTTCCTCCCATGCGCCCAGATCGGCATTCGTTGCCGCGCAGGCCCATTTGACCATCCCGTAGGCCCTGACAAGCGCGGCGTGCACCGGCCGCCCCGTCAGCGGAAAATTCTCCAGCGACCGCAGGGTATGGATGCCGTACATTACGTCATGGGGGAGTTCTCGTTCCCCGAGGAAGTCCTGTTCTTTCCGTTTTGGCGTTGTCAAACCCATATCAATATCGATCCAATTTCAGAACAAGTTGATTCTCGGACTGCTAAACAAACATGTCCCTTTTGCCTTCTTTCACCCGGTTCAAAAGCTGTAAGGTAGATCTTTTGTGATCGTTGTCCATCCTTGTCAGCAGCTCTTCGATGAGCTTCCTTCCGGCAATACACGTCCGGCGCGACGCGAAATCCAATAGATATTCAGCAAAGGTTGAGATCGCGTTGGGATCGCAATGGTTCTTAATTTCCCCCGGCTTGGCAAGGTCCATGAAATCCCGGCCCGTGCGTCCCATGCGATAACAGGCGGTGCAGAAGCTGGGGATGAAGCCCATCTCGGAAAGATCTCGCACAACTTCATCCAGGCTGCGGTGGTCGCCAAGTGAAAACTGGGCGCTGGACTCGTTTTCAGACTCGTAGCCGCCGGGGTCCGTGCGGCTCCCCGCGGAGATCTGGCTGATACCCAACTGCAGGCAGTCGCGCCGCATCCCGGCCCGCTCACGGGTGGACAGGATCATGCCGGTGTAGGGCACGGCCAGCCGGATTATGGCGATGATCTTCTTGAAATCCGCGTCGCTTACGGCATTAGGCGGGTTAGTGGAGAGCTCGCTGCCGCAGGCGGGCTCGATGCGCGGGACGCTGATGGTATGGGGCCCACAGCCAAAGCGGCTCTCCAGGTGCCGTGCATGCCGCATCAGCGCCAACAACTCGAAACGCCAATCAGCAAGCCCGAAAAGCACGCCGAGACCTACATCGTCGATGCCTGCCTCCATGGCCCGGTCCATGCACTCAAGGCGCCACGCAAAATCCTTTTTCCTCCCTGCCCGATGGACCTGCTCGTATGTGGCTTTGTGGTATGTTTCCTGAAATGTGATATAGGTGCCGATCCCGGCGGCTTTGAGACGCCTGAAATCCTCGACGGAGAGGGGCGCGATCTCCATGTTGATCCGCCTGATTTCGCCGGGACCTTCCTTGGTGTCATAAACGGTCCGGATGGCGTTCAGCACATAGTCGAAACCCTCCTCGGGGTAGGCCTCTCCCAGCAACATGACGATGCGCTTCTGGCCCGTGCGTATCATGGCCCGGGTCTCGGACGCAATCTCATCGTAGGAGAGGGTGCGGCGTACAAGGCTTTTATTGGAAACCCGGAAAGCGCAGTAAAGACACTCGTTGCGGCAAAAATTCGAGATATACAATGGAGCGAAGAGAACGATGCGTTTGCCGTAGATAGTTTCTTTTACGCGTTTTGCCGTGTTATAGAGCTCGCCAAGCAGATCGGGCGATTCGATCCGCATGAGCACCGCCACCTCATCCGGCGTAAGCCCTTTAAGTGTGA
>DATIXD010000170.1:0-3769 GCA_035518875.1 Methylococcaceae bacterium
AACGACATGAGCGAGGTCAACATCGACGCCGCCCTGGTCAGGAACGAGGTCGCCCTCAACCGCGCCGAGGAAAAGTTGGTGGAGATGAGCAACGGTTGCATCTGCTGCACCCTGCGCGAGGACCTGCTGGTCGAGGTCGGACGACTGGCCAGAGAGAACCGGTTCGATTACCTGGTGATCGAATCCACCGGGATTGCCGAACCCTTGCCTATCGCCGAAACCTTCACTTTCCGAGATGAGGATGGCGCGAGTCTTTCCGATTTGGCGCGGCTCGATACGCTGGTCACGGTAGTGGACGCCGTCAACTTCATGCGCGACTACATGGAAGCCCTGAGCCTGAAGGAGGCCGGAGAATCGCTGGGCGAGGAGGACGAGCGCAATGTGGCCGACCTGCTGGTGGACCAGATCGAATTCGCCAACATCATTCTGATATCTAAGATCGACCTGATCGGCCGCGAGGAAATCGTCAACCTCAAGGCGATCCTGCACAGCCTGAATCCGGAGGCGGAAATCGTGCTAATGCTGATGGGACAGGCGCCGCTGGAAAAGGTCTTGGATACCGGCCTGTTCGACTTCGCCAAGGCCGAACAGGCTGCCGGCTGGCTCAAGGAGTTGCGCGGTGAACACGTGCCGGAAACGGAAGAATACGGTATCAGCAGTTTCGTCTACAGCGCGCGCACGCCTTTTCATCCCCGGCGCTTCTACGACTATCTGCACGAGGGCGAGTGGAACAACGGCACTATGCTGCGCTCCAAGGGCTTTTTCTGGCTGGCCTCCAGGCCCGAATGGGTGGGATCGTGGTCTCAAGCCGGCGGCATCATGCACCATGGCTGCGCCGGACGCTGGTGGACGTCGGTTCCGGAAAGCCAGTGGCCACAAGAATACCTGGCCGACATCCGCGCGAACTGGTGCGAGCCCTTCGGCGATTGCCGGCAGGAACTGGTCTTCATCGGCCAGAAAGTGGACGCCGACCGGGTGCGCCGGGAACTGGACGCCTGCCTGCTGACCGAGGAGGAACTGGCCGCCGGTGACAAAGTTTGGCGAACCTATGAAGACCATTTCCCCGCGTGGTTCCAGGAGGAGGCGGGCGTGTGAACGACTGGAGCACCGGGATCTATGCCCTGAGCGCGGGACTGACGGTCAGTCTGGTCTCGTTCAGCGGGGTGTTCGTCCTATGGATGAAGCCGGAACGGCTGACCGCTATGGTGCCTTACCTCGTCGCCCTGGCGGTTGGCGTGTTGCTGGGCGATGCCTTCATCCATTTGATCCCGGATGCAGTCGCGCGCCATGGGTCGGTGTCCACGGTGTGCATGACCACACTCATCGGCGTGTTTGTCTTTTTCTTGCTCGAGAAGGTGGTGCGCTGGCGGCATGACCATCGTCTCACTTGCGACGCTAGCCCGGGCGATGTGCGGCCCCTCGCCAGGATGAACCTGATTGGCGATGCTGTTCACAACTTCGTCGATGGCATCTTGATCGCCGGCAGTTTCCTGGTCGATCCGGTGCTCGGTTTCACCACCACCTTCGCCATCGTTGCCCATGAAATCCCCCAGGAACTGGGCGACGTCGGCGCTCTCGTCTATGGCGGCTACGCCCCACGACGAGCTGTGCTCTACAACTTCTACTGCTCACTGACGGTCGTCGCCGGTGTCCTGTTCACTCTCGCGCTGGGTCAGATGGCCGAATCGTCCTTGATCCTGCTGCTGCCCATCGCCGCCGGTGGATTCATTTACATCGCCGCCTCGGACCTGATACCCGCCCTGCACGAGCGGTCAACTCTGCCCAGCCTGGTCGGACAAACGACCACCTTCGGCCTAGGCATCGGCTTCATGCAAGGCATCGTCGTTTTCGAAACCCTGCTGCTACCCGGATAAGGAGGCTTCATGATCGCTCTTGCCCACTGCTTCGAACCCGCTCAAAGCGTTTGCGTCGCCGTCGAGTCGCATGATCTGGCCGATCTGGCCAGGATTTGCGAACCCGAAGTCAATCTGTGCCTCGTACACCGACACCCGGAATCAGAACTCCAGTCTTTCGTGACCGAACTCCTGCGTAGCCCGCAGGAAATCGAAATGTCAACGGTAATCCGTTTCGAACATTTCGACTTCAGCGCGCTATTGCAAGATGTCAAGGATTTACCCGGACATGGGGTCTGGTGGCGCGATGTCGCCCGCTTGACCTGCGCCTTTTGCGATTTGTTCGAAACCGAACGGGCCGGGTTGCGCCTCCGAACACTCGACCACCCCATGTGTCCGCGCTTCCACGTTGATTACGTGCCCTGCCGTCTGGTCTGCACATACGGCGGCATCGGTACCCAGTGGCTGCCGGATGACAGCGTGGATCGGACCAAGTTGGGGCCGGGAGCTAAAGGTCTGCCAGACGAAGCGTCCGGGTTGATTCTGGACGAATTCGCGATACGCACCATGCCGGCCTATGGAGTCGGGCTGATGAAAGGTGAAAAATGGGAGGGCAACGAAGGTCACGGAGCGGTGCACCGCTCGCCGAAACTCTCGCCGTCAGCGCCGCGCCGCTTGTTGTTGACTCTGGATGCCCTGTAAGCGTCGAGCGATGCGGGTCAATCTAGCCAGCGGCCGGATTGACGACCCGATCCACGGCCTTGCTGGCGGCAGTAGGTCCTGCTTCCCATCTTCCGGCTCACGTGGCCGGTGTTCGTTGCCATTCGTGAGGAGAACCCATGAGCGAATGTTGTGCCAATGTAGCCTGTGAATACGAAAAATTGAGAACCCGTCAGCGGCTGACACTGAAAGCCGTACTGGCGATCAACCTGGGCATGTTCTTCGTCGAACTGGCGATGGGATTGTTTTCCGGTTCCACCGCCCTGGTCGGTGATTCCTTGGACATGCTGGGAGACGCCCTGGTTTGCGGCTTCAGCTTGTACATCGTCGCGCGCAGCGATGCCTGGAAGGCACTTTCCGCCATGATCAAAGGCGGAATCATGGGCGTCAGCGGCCTTCTGGCTCTGGCGTACGCGGGATATAAATTCCTGCATCCGGGAATACCACCCTATCAAATCATCAGCCTGATAGCGCTTTTCGCCCTACTGGCTAATTCGATGTGCCTTCTGCTCTTGCGACGGCATCGGCAGGAAGACATCAATATGCGGTCCATCTGGCTGTGCTCGCGCAACGACATGATCGCCAATCTCGCGGTTCTGTCGGCGGCTTTTGGAGTATGGCTAGCGGAGTCGCATTGGCCAGATCTCATTGTTGGCTGTGGGATTGCCGTTCTGTTCTTGCGTTCCGCGTTCCATACCATTCGCCAGGCGATCAGTGTCTACACGGCAGAACGCGATGGAGGGCATGACCAATTGGTAGCCGAGCCAGTTCGTAGTTCCTCGGATTAGGAGGGCGATTCATCGACCGCACCCGCACATGGCTATTAACAACAATTCCCCACTGCCCGTCATCGTCCTCACCGGCTTTCTCGGCAGCGGCAAGACCACATTGCTGAATCGTTTGTTGGGGCAGGGACCGGCGACGGCGGTACTCATCAACGAGTTCGGTCGTATACCGGTGGATCAACAACTGATCGAACGGCAGAACTTGCCGATGATGACGATCTCCGGCGGTTGCCTCTGCTGTCAGGTACGAGGCGCCTTCGCGCCGGTGCTCAAGAACCTGTGGATGGCCTGGAGCCAAAGCGAAGCAGGCCCGTTCGAGCGGGTCATCATCGAGGCCAGCGGCGTGGCCAGCCCGGAGCCCATACTGGATACCTTGCTGCGGGATCGCTGGCTGGCCTCCCGCTACCGGCT
>DATIXD010000171.1:0-5398 GCA_035518875.1 Methylococcaceae bacterium
CCAGGGCTTTCGGTTGATTGAACAAAATCTGCTTGCCGTCCGCGCTGAGCAAGTGGCCACCCGCTCCCCAGACCCACGAGGCTGCGTTGTGAACAGTTCTCCAGGAATGTTGAGTCGGCACAACCCAGGGGATATCCGCGCCGCTAGCCCGTAACTGCGCCAACGTGTGCTCGAGCACCTCTGGGGTCTGGAAAGCAACTTGCTCATCAATACCAGCCTGCTTCAATATGTCCCTGCGGTAGAAAAGAATACGAACGTCCGCCAACCACGGCACTGCCCACATCTCGGGTTGTCTTAGAAGAGTTACGATCTTCCAGGACGCTGGGACATAATCCGCCGGGTCGCCCAGAATTTTGACCTCCTCCGCGCCGAACGGGCGGAGAGCATCCATATCCGCTAGCCCCTCCAACCAGGTGCTGCCAATTTGTGAGACATCTGGCCCTTTCTTGTAGATTGCAAACTTGGTCAGCTCGTCTAGTGCGACCTTCGAGACGATGGGGCGCAACCGAACCCGGATCTGGGTCCGAGCTTCAAATTCTGCTAGTGCGGTCTGAAGCTCATCATACAAATCTCCCAACTCAGCAGGTGTGATTGAGAATTCAAGCTCGGCCATCGGTCCTCAATTCTGAACATTTACTTCAGGCGGTTTGCCGCCTGATAATAGTCAAAGGCAATCGAACGTGCTGCACGGGGCGTCCACAATCAGCCAGGCGAGCGAGCAATAATTCGACCCCCACGCGCCCCGACTCTTTTAGCGGTTGCCGCACCGTGGTCAAGCCGATATAGTCGGACATCTCTACATCGTCGAATCCAATGATGGCTATTTGATCAGGCACGGATAAACCTCGTTCATGGGCGGCTTTGAGTATACCCATGGCCTGCAGATCACTCGGAGCAAAAATAGCCGTAGGGGGTTCGGGTAAATCCAGCAAGCGGTGGGTCAGTTGACGTGCCGATTCCAAGCCATGCGGAGCCAGTGCGATATAGTCATCCGTTAAAGGCACGCCGGCACCCTGCAAAGCTTTGCGGTAGCCCGCCAAACGCCACTCGCTGGGGTGAATCGCGTAATCAGGCAAGTCCTTATCGCCCACAAAGGCACACCGGCGGTGACCTTTTTCAAGCAGATATTCAGCTGCTATGCGTCCTCCGGCTTCGTCGTCGATCTCTACACTACTAAACTGTGAGCGACCCGCTTCGATCAGTACAGTCTCCAGTTTGTGCGCGATCAGTCTGCTCGCCATGGCATCATCGAATGGCAACGCCATGACAATCAACCCATCCAGCCTGCGGGTCACCGCCAGACTAGACAGATAGGAGTCTCGGCGTGCCGAGGAATCTACAGTGTAGACGACCAATTCATAGGGAGAATCTATGAGCGAACTTGCCACACCTTGCAGTCGTTCCACAAACGAGGGGTAAGTGAAAAAGGGGGCCAACACACCGATGCGGCCACTGGCTTTTCGAGCGCGGGCAGCGGCTTCCGCCTTCGGCACAAAGCCAAGGGAATCAATCGCGGACCACACGCGCTTTCGAGTTGCGTCGTTGACATTGCCAGATGAGTTGAGCACCCGTGAAACTGTGGCAATGCTTACCTTAGCTTTCTTCGCCACATCATATACAGTGACATCGGCCATGCTTATTGCCCCTGATTCCGTGTAACTGGCACAACCATAACTCCCGGAGACACATAAATAACTTACATGAAAGCACTTTCAATATATTTTAGTACGAATTACTATCTGGCGTCAAGAGACAAATTCATCCCGAGTAACCAATGAAAGGCTTTGGCCCGGAATTGAAAGATATTCGTGCCGCCTAAACGGTGAACAAAGGGCTGGCAGATGCTGAGGCAATAGTTGAAGTGGTATACGGGATCACCTCCGCATAGTGACCAATGCCTATCCTGCACAGCCCCTCGATTTGAACCGGAGTCAATGGGACGTTGAAAATGTTCTGCATTACCATTGAGATGAACGCTCTTCCGGTGAATCAAGAAGCTACCAGGCTCGATAATAGTGCACTTAACAACGCCCTGCCGCGGCGACGCGCGTTGTGCACAAACTCAAAGAAGCCGAGATACAACGGCAGCTTCTCTTGCGAGATGCCACGGTGGGGCCGCAACCAAGAGCGTAGCAAAGACCAGAATCCTTCCAAGGTGTTGACGTGCACTTCATGAAAGCCATCGCCATCTTCATCCCGAGCATACTCACCAGTCGAATGATTGACCGTCTTGTGCTGAAAGCCCCACTCTTCCAGGCGCGTGTAACTATCGTACTCGTCGGTGTACAACAGACTGCCGGGCTGAATCACCTGCCGCAACACCGGGTTGATCGTCACCAGTTGCACATTGGGCAGCATCACTTAACTGGGGCATGACGCATCACTATGTGCCAGCGAAATTGACTTTGGAAAAGACCAGGTCAACTTTATTATTCGGTATTGACTCCCACCGTATTTAGTTGTAGAATTTCGAAAATGTTACCGTAAATGTTACCGTTAATGATTTCTATAAATATTCGGAGGCAAGACCACACGTGTGGAGGTGCCTATTGAGGGTAGCCGGTGAATCTTCTCATTGACCATATTGTGCGCGATCGAACTCAATCATCCAAACATGGAGGAAAAAATGAACAAGTCGCTTTACGCTTTTGTGGTCATTCTGGCTCTTGCTATATTGCTAGCCGCCTGCGGCAGTCCGGCCGCTCCTGCTACCGTCGTTGTCACTGCTCCCCCGCAAGTGGTTGAGGTCACCAAGGTCGTTGCCGGAACGCCGGTGACCGAAAAAGTTATCGTGACCGCCACACCTGAACCAACGGCCAATCCTTACGATGAAAACGCCCCCATTACTGTCTGGATCGACCAGGATCGCCAGCCGTACATTGACGCCTACAAGAAGGCGAATCCCGATAAAGCGAGTCTCATCCAAGAATCCATCGTCGACCGGGAACAGTTCCCGGCCAAGGTGCTGCTCTTCAACAACACCGATCAGGGTTGGCCCGATGTCGTCTTTGCCGAGCCGCGTTTGGTGGGCCGCGTGGCGGATGCCGCGCACAATTTCCCGCTCGACCTGAAGCCGTGGGTCAATGCAGATGTGTTGAATAATATGGATGGCATGGCCAACTGCACCTTCGGCGACAAGGTCTACTGCCTGCGCAACGATTTGGCCCAGTTCGTACTGTACTACAATAAAGATCTCATGGACAAGTTTGGCTACCAGGTACCCACGACATGGGAAGAGTATCAGGCGCTCAGCGACAAGGTTGCCAAGGAGCATCCCGGCTATTTGTTGGGTACCTTCGGCGATGGCTGGACGTTCCTCTCCTACTTTGATGCGGCTGGCTGCCCGTTCCACGAATTGGTCAATGACAACACACTCAAGATTGATATGACCGATCCGAAATGCGTCCGCGCCGCGCAGCTGGTAGATCACATGATCGCCAACAAGACTCTGTGGAACACCGACTACTTTGACGCGACCTTCGTCCAGCAGATGAATGACAACAAAGTCTTGATGGTTCCCATGGCCTCGTGGGCGTGGGGCGTCTTTAACGGCACGTACTACAAAACCCCGAATCACCAGTTGGGTGTTGCCGCCCCGCTCAAGTGGTCGGATCAGGACAAAGCAATCGCTCCGGCGATGGGTGGTGCCGCTTGGACCGTGTCGCGCCACACCAAAAATCCTAAGCTGGCGACTGATCTGATCACGTGGCTCACCACCAATACCGATCTGTGGTCGACACTTCCCAACTGGTCAGCCTATAAGCCGAATCAGTCCTTGTTCCAGAAGCAGGTTTCCAGCAATCCCATTTTTGCTACCGATCCCTTCCCGGCCATGCAGACGGCGGCGGGGGAGCTTGGTGCATCGGACAAATGGCCGCGCTTTGACATGATCTCCCCGTTGACTCAGGTGGTCAAAGACGCCTATCAAAATAAGGCGACAATCGAATCGGTTTTGTCCCAGGTGGCCGATAAATTTACACCTCTGGCACAAACCGAGGGATACGAAGTCGTTAATAAGTAGCAGCAGCTGGACACTCTTCAGATCATCTCTCTCCTTGCATTCCCTTCTCGCCACTCAGTGGCGAGAAGGGAGAAGTGCGAAGCGCGGTCCTTGCAGCCTTCATGCTATTCCTGACAAAAATGGCGACATCAAATTAGGACGGAAGATCTGATAGGAGTTTCGCATGACCAGTCTGGCAACGAAGACCACTCCCCGGATCAGTTGGAAACGGCGTCGCTATCTCACCGCCTATCTGTTTATATTGCCTTATTTCCTGTTCATGCTCGTTTTTGGTATCTTTCCGGGGATCTATGCGTTTGTGATCAGCTTTGCTAAATTCGTCGGAGGTGTGCCGCGCTATTTTGCGGCGGGGTTTACTAACTACATCACGGCCTTTACTGACTATCGCTTCGGCTTCACAATGGGTAACATCCTAAAGTTTCTAGCGATTTCAGTTCCGCTGGGAATCGTTATGGTGGTGCTGTTAGCCCTGTTGTTACACATGCGCCCTGGACGGTCGGCCTCGATTTTGCGGACATTGTATTTCATCCCGGCGGCGATCACGGGGCCGGCGTTATTGCTGCTGGCCATCTTCATGTTCACTCCGCAGATCAGTCCATTTGGGCCGCTCCTCCGCGCGGCTGGCTTTGAAAATTTTGACGCAGTCATCTCTCCGGCGACCTTGCCTTTGATCTTTACCGTGATCGGATTCTTCTCCGGCGCCGGTATGTGGATTGCCATCCAGTATGGCGCGTTGGAAGGCATCTCGCATGAAGTGATCGAAGCGGCCACGATCGATGGCTGCAGCGCCTGGCAGAAAACGCTGTACGTTAAACTGCCGCTGATCCGGCCGTATATCAATTATCAACTGATCCTGATTATGGCGGGCAATGTGCAGCTCTTTGTAGAACCGCAGTTATTGGCCTCAACCTGGATTAATGCCAACGTGCCAGCCCAATGGTCGCCCAACCAGCTGGCCTACACCTTTGCTTTTGGGTTAGGAAATTTCGGCGCTGCGTCGGCGCTATCCCTCTTGATGTTGCTGATCGGCCTGGGCGCCGCCTACGTGGTTATCCGTTGGACTGGGTTCTTCGATATTAAGTCCTAAGGCGATATGCAACCATCGGGCCAAGGAGAAATGTGCTATGTCTAAAATGACGACCACGTCTTTCAAGACTCCGCTACCTGCCCCACGACGGTGGAAGAAATTGGCTTATCGGCTATTTGGTGACATAGGTCCCGTCGGCACTATCTTGCGCCTGAGCGTGCTGCTGATTTTTGTCATTTACTTCGTCATCCCTGTCTTGTGGTTGCTCATTGCGCCATCCAAAGATCAATTTACGATCATCAGTGCCAATCCGTTAGCGTTCGGGTCATGGGAAACGGTGCTCAAGTCCT
>DATIXD010000172.1:0-10295 GCA_035518875.1 Methylococcaceae bacterium
GGGGAACAATCGCAAAGAACCTTATGGGTTGGCCTTCGGTTTTCTGGATGCCCTGCGCCTCTGCTGTAATCCCAATCGCAACAGAGCGGCTTCAAATTCCGGGAAGTCTATTAGCGGCTTTCCTTCCTTTTGCCACAGGGACATCAAAAGATGCATAGCCGTGCGTTTATCAGTCACCTCTCTTGGAATAAAACCCAAGTTTGTTGCGGCAGCAAGCACAAGTTCCGCCGGCAAGGGCTCCGCCTTGTTCCAGACACCCCGCATTTCCCTCAGGAAGATGTTGACCGTCACCTCGCCAATGCCTTTGCCGAGAGATTGAATGCGCCGTTCCAGATCCGCGAGGCTGTCAGCGGCCCGATGAAGAACGTTTAAATCGCCGCCATACCGTTCCACCAAGGTACTGGTCACCTCGAGCAGCTTGGTGGCCGTTTTGAAATCGTAGCGGACATAGCCACCGTGGTCGAGAATTGCGACCAGTCCATCCCATCCCCGCGCTAAAATCTGTTGTGGTGTTGTGAGTCCTTCCCGGATAAAGTACCGATACGTCCGCACCGCGAGGGTTTCCGAAATGCGGGCGCCGAACAAGATCGCTGCCAGGAACCATTTGAAAATCTCCCGGGAATCTCCGAAGGACAGGTCGATTTCCAACTCCTTGGAGAAGCGGCCGCCTTGGGAATCGACCAGCGTGGTTGCAGAAAACGACTTTGTGTCAGAGTTAGTCACCCTTAGATGCGCTGCCCGGTGTGGTCGAGATAATCTCCGGATATGCAGGCGGTCACAAGCAGAATCCCTTCCGAGGAGGTTTCATCCGGGACAACCGGCCATGCGGAATCGGTTCAGTAAATCTACTATCCCACGAAAATCAGCTACGATAAATTGCCGATCGTGTTCTGGGGCATCATCGACGCAACCGACAAAGACCGCCAGATATGCGAGGGAAATCAGTATCGCACGGCGATCCTTTTTTATGACGAGGAGCCAAGACGTTCGGCCGAAAAGTCGAAAGCCGCGACGGAGCAACCGAAGCGGTTCAAGTAACCCATTGTGACGGAGGCGCAGCGGCGACCCACTCCTACCTATTGCCGAGCAGTACCATCAGAATTACAAAAAATCCCGTCCGTCGAAAGTTCTACCGCTATTCCTGCGGGCGCTATAAGCAGCTGGGGGGTTGTTGGGAAACAGGGAGAAACTCATCGATAGCCGAGTCGCCGCAGCAATTGGGCAAATCACTGAGCGCATGAGACTGCGTGTTGTTTGAATGGTGTCGTCCTCGATGGGTCAGGCTATCGATGGTCGCGGAGCTTTTTCTAGTGGGCTGCGCGATTGCCCCGGCTCGGCTGGCCGGCCTGAGCGATCTCGACCTCTGTCGTGGTTATGGCGTCTATTCGCAATGGTTCGTCTCTGGTCCCCTGGCTCAGGCCTACAAACAGGAAATCGAGCGGCGAAAACTGCTCACGCCGGAAGAATGGACTCTGGCCGCCGAACAGCGTATTCAAAAAGACATGACTCAGTGCGCTTTGTACGCATCTTGGGGCAAACCTGTTCGTGAATACGGGTGGCAGCAGGATGGGAATGTGCACATGCGGCACATCTACTGGATGGGGTGGAGTATACGGCCAGGTTCTGTTTTTACGAAGAACGGCAAGGTCGACGGTTGGAGCTATGAACTAAAGCGACCTTGATGCTCAGTGTTCGCGTGTCGCCTAGATGGTGGCCGGGCTCCGCACAGGCATTTCTATCACGTGAATCCCTGCTCCCATTCGCTCAGAAACAAGCTCTCGCCGTGCAACCTTCGAGCGCTCAGAGCGTTGCCACAGGCGGCCAGCACCATTCCCAGCGGGACCAAGGACCACACAGCCAGAATTTAAGGGAACGTTGGCGCGAGGTCCATGGTCGCGGGATTTTAGTTCAGCCGGTCGGCGAAAGCGCGATTCCAACCGCATCTATTGCCAGAGCGCGCTACCTTGAAAAACTTCGGGTGCTGGCCATCGGGCCGGGTGAGCCGGCCTCTCGTTGCATAACAGATCCAAATCGACAGCTCCGTTTTTCCCGGGACTCGCTCCGTACGCTTGCCGACGGGTCCATCAGGCGTCGGCGCGTCGGCGTCACGGTCAGCGCACCCGACGTGGGATCGAGTGCCTTCCGCAAGCCATGTAAGAAGCGAGTGGTGTCGGCGTGAACAGACTGCGACGGCAACCAACAAGGGCGCGCGCCGCCGGGTCGCTATTCCCACGCCGTCGTCCGGGAACCAGTAGCGGTTGATCCCGTTGGTGGCAATCGCCGGCTTAGCAGCGCGACCGCTCGGGCGGCCTGCAGAATGCGGGGGGGCCCACATTCTGCTGACGCTTGGCGGCTAGGCCCTGCTGATCAAAATTCGACGTATCCCTTAGCGCCACGATAGCCTTGTTGGGGCTAGGTCAGCGTACTTCGCCGCCTCATCCGCACGCGTTTCAACCTTATTTGCCGGGGCTCTTTCAAATCCTCTTCCGCCCAAGAACTTCGAGATCTTCGACTTGCGCACGATTCTCGCCACCCGCGTCCGCGCTGACCCTGAGCGGAACGTGCGTGGGATGCCAGTGCAGGAGTTGAATCGTTCCATCCTGTAGCTCGACGATCGCCGAGCAACTTTCCACAAAATCGCCTGTATTGATATACAAGAATCCTTGCATATCCTTCAGTTCGGCGTGGTGGATATGCCCACAAACGACGCCATCCAACCCTTCATCGCGAAGGGTGGTGACGATGCTATCCTCGAAGTCGGAAATGAATTGAACGGCATTTTTGACCTTGAACTTGACGTAAGCGGCAAGGGAAAAATGCGAATGGAATCCAAGCAGTCGACGAACCGCCCGCAGCCACCGGTTGATTTCGATCAACAGGTCGTAGCCCTTGCTGCCCAGCTTGGCAATCCATTTGTGGTACCGAGCGATGGTGTCGTATTCATCACCATGAATGACCAGGAATTTCTGCCCCGATGCGGTAACGTGGACGTCGGAGTTCCTCACAACAATTTCGCCGAACACATAGCCATCGTATTCCCGGATGTTCTCGTCATGATTACCGGGAATGTAGATCACCTGTGTTCCATGCCTCGCTTTTCGCAATACCTTCTGGATGATCGTATTGTGCGCCGTGGGCCAATACATCTTCTTAGACAGCGCCCATAAATCGATGATATCACCGACTAAGTACAGCTTTTCGCTGTCGTTGTGCTTGAGGAAATCCAGCAAAACATCCGCCTGACATTGGGTTGATCCGAGGTGTAGATCCGATATCCAGATAGTTCGATAGTGCTGTGTTTCCATGGCTGATCAACCCGTCTGAGAGGTGCTGCTGAGTAAGCCCGTGATGTCGGTATTTGTCAATTGTCGAATCCCTGAGGCAACGCGGCCTCCAGAGCATCAGAGCATGACATTCCCTAATTTTACGAGCAGCATGAAGACGCAAACACCAAGTCGCTAACTCGAACTGTCTGATATGATTGACTTGGTGTGGGCCTCACGCGGAAGTGAGCGTCCCGTAACAATCGCCGCAAAGCGATTTATGTCGCGATGTCGTCGATCCAGCCGTATGTTCTCGTGACCGCTTTTTTCCATCCGGCGAATAGTCTTATCCGCTTTTCTTCGTCCATCCGCGGTTCCCACACGCGATCTTCGTTCCAGAGCTTCCCCAGCTCCTGAGTATCCTTCCAAAAACCGACCGCGAGTCCTGCGGTATAGGCAGCGCCGAGCGCGGTGGTTTCCGACATCATTGGGCGAATTACTGTAACACCAAGGATATCGGCTTGAAATTGCATCAATGTTTCATTCATCGCCATGCCGCCATCGACCTTTAGCGTCGTGAGGGCCTGTCCGGTTTCCTCGCGCATCGCATCGAAGATTTCGCGGCTCTGATAAGCAGTAGCTTCCAGTGTTGCACGGGCAAAGTGACCCTTGTTGGCATAGCGCGTTAGGCCGACGATGGCCCCGCGGGCGTCGCTGCGCCAGTACGGAGCGAAGAGCCCGGAGAAGGCTGGCACGATATAGATGCCGCCGTTGTCGCTCACCGTATTGGCCAGCACTTCCACCTCCGCAGCATGTTGAATCAGACCCAGGTTATCCCGTAGCCATTGCACCAGGGCGCCGCTCACAGCGACGGAGCCTTCCAACGCATAAACCGGCGGCTCGCTACCCAACCCATAGGCCACCGTAGTCAATAAGCCATGGCGAGATGGCACCGCAACATGGCCCGTGTTGAGCAGCATGAAACAGCCAGTGCCGTAAGTGTTTTTCGCATCCCCAATGTTGCAGCAGATCTGGCCAAATAGTGCGGCTTGCTGATCGCCAAGATCACCTGCAACCGGCACATTCGCTAGGAGACCCTGCGCGTGGCCGTAGATTTCGGACGACGAGCGAATTTCCGGCAGCATGGCGCGAGGAATGTTCATAATGGCGAGAAGATCTTCGTCCCAATCCAACGTTGATAGATTCATCAACAGCGTGCGCGAAGCGTTGGTCGGATCCGTCACGTGGACTCCACCGGTCAAATTCCAGATCAGCCAGGAGTCGATAGTGCCGCACAACAGTTCCCCCTTTTGCGCCCTGACTCGAGCACCTTCCACGTGGTCCATCAGCCATTGCAGTTTCGGTCCGGAAAAATAGGTGGCGATGGGAAGTCCCGTTTTGGCACGAAAACGATCCTGCCCACCTACGGAGGATAATTGGGCGCATAGCGCGGCGGTGCGGGTATCCTGCCAAACAATGGCCGGGTGTATCGGCCTCCCCGTCGATCTTTCCCACACGACGATCGTCTCGCGTTGGTTAGTGACACCCACGGCTACGACGTCCACCGCATTCAGCCCCGCCTTGTTCAAGGCTCTAGCAATCACTTCCTGTGTGTTCTGCCAAATTTCCAACGGATCGTGCTCCACCCAGCCCGGTTGCGGGTAAAACTGCCGGTGTTCCTTTTGTTCGAAAGCCAGGGCACGACCGCGTTGGTCGAGTAGCATGCAACGGGTACTGGTGGTGCCTTGATCTATGGCGACGATGGCTTGTGGCATGGGCAGTACAAACCCTGATTTGAAACTTGGCTGTTGGTCTAGCTCGTTCCGGGAAAAGTTACCGTATTGAGTCGATATCCAGGCGTTGGATTGACGACATGTCATCTTTCAGGGCGACGCCGGACAAGCGACGTTTCACGGCCTGCCGGCACAAATAAAACAGCTTAGCCGCCGCATCCTCGCAGCTCATTCCGTCTGGCGGTCGGATATTCGAGATGCAATTGCGCTCGGCGTCGGTATTTGCTGGGTGGGGGTTATAGGTCATGTAGATCCCTAGGCTGTCTGACGCGCTGAGCCCGGGACGCTCGCCCACCACGATGATGGAGATCCGTGCCTTCAACAAGGCACCGATTTCATCCGACAGGGCCACTCTGGCATTGGGCACGAGACAAACAGGCCCAATGGCGACATGCTGTTTCAAAACAGACTCATTTGGGCCGCTGGTCGAGCCCGGCAAGAGTCCGACGTTGAAGGTGCCGACGATGGCTTGCAACAGGTTAAGTCCATGGCTCTGAATCGCGGTCGAAGAAAGGCCATTGCTAAAGGTCAGCGCCACTTCAATCGGCGGGTTGGCAAGCCCGTCGAGAAGAACGCGAGAAGCCTGATCCAGAACACGCCCCAAATCCGGCCGTTTCAAGTATTGCATGCGATCCCGGACCAGCGTCGAAAGCGTGATCGGTTCCATCCTTAGCGCCTTTACGCCCTGTGCGAAGGCTTCAACATCCCAAGGTAGATGAACCGCATCGCGCGCCAAGGCATGGGCCAATTGGAAGTCGAGCATGGACGAGGTTCTTATGCCGTAACCCGCGCGCCCTTGGGCGATTCTGGCTTGCGTGAATTGGCGCAGCGTCTGCCAGGGATCGTTCATCGCTCAGCTTCCCGTGAAATCGGCGAGGCGATTGAGCAAAAGCACGGTCTTGCGTTCATCCGCCAAAGCGTTGTTATCGTTGAATATCCCCTGCCGCTGCAGCCATTCCTCAAATTCCGGCGCGGGCCTTAGGCCCAATACTTCTCGCAGATACAGCGCGTCGTGGAACGAGGTGCTCTGGTAGGCCAGCATGATGTCGTCGGCCCCCGGTATGCCCATGATGTAGGTACATCCGGCCACACCGAGCAGGGTCAGCAGGTTGTCCATATCGTTCTGGTCGGCTTCGGCGTGGTTGGTATAGCAGACGTCGCAACCCATGGGCAGGCCGAGCAGTTTCCCGCAGAAATGATCCTCGAGGCCGGCTCGGATAATTTGTTTACCGTCGTACAGGTATTCCGGGCCGATAAAGCCGACCACGGTGTTGACCAGCAGCGGCGCAAAGGCCCGAGCGACCGCGTAGGCCCGCGCCTCGCAGGTTTGCGCGTCGACGCCATGATGAGCGTTGGCGGATAGGGCGCTACCCTGACCGGTTTCAAAATACATGACGTTGCTTCCCAGTGTGCCCCGCCTCAAATCAAGCGCCATCGCCTGAGCCTCGCCGAGCATCGCCAGATTGATGCCGAAACTGCGGTTGGCAGTTTCGGTGCCCGCGATGGACTGGAACACCAGATCCACGGGTGCGCCGCGTTCCATGAGTTGCATCGTGGTGGTGACATGGGATAGGACACAGGATTGCGTGGGGATTTGCTGACGCTGGATGACGTCGTCCAGCAGGTTGAGCAGACTGTGGACATTGCCGAGATTATCGGTGGCGGGATTGATGCCGATCACCGCATCGCCACTGCCGTACATCAGACCGTCCAATATGCTGGCGGCGATGCCGCGCGGATCATCGGTGGGGTGATTGGGCTGCAGGCGCGTGGAAAGTCGTCCGGGCAAACCGATGGTGTTGCGGAAGCGGGTGGCTACTCGGCAACGCCGCGCCACTGCAATGAGATCCTGGTTGCGCATCAGCTTGCTGACCGCCGCCGCCATCTCCGGCATTACCCCGGCAGCCAGGGCTGACAGATCGCCGCAACCCGCCAGCAGCCAGTCACGGAACTCACCCACGGTGAGAGAGGCGACCGGAGCGAAAGCCGCCGAGTCATGCTGTTCCAATATCAGCCGGGACACTTCGTCTTCTTCCGGCGGAATGAGCGGTTCCTCGATGAATTGCCGTAGCGGTACCTCCGCCAGCACCCGTTGCGCAACGGCTCGTTCTTCTTCCGATTCAGCGGCAAGTCCGGCCAGTTCGTCCGCAGAACGCAGCGGAGACGCCTTGGCCACCAGGTTTCGCAGGTTCTTGAAGTCGAAGTTTTTTGCACCGAGAGTCGTTGAGTATTTCATCGGTTGATGAGTCCGGAATTGTCGGGGCGCCATCACATGTTTTGCGGACCCTCTCCATTAACGAGGGGAACATCAATGACCAAGAAAAACACAGGCAGTTGCCGGCAGAGCCGTGACCTACGAAATACCGGATCCTGCCGGTGGGGTCAAGCTGGAAACGTTCATCCCCTGGACGCTGGTCAAGCGCGGTGCGAAAAAAGAAGTGATTACGCCGTTGGATGCCCCAGAACAGTTTCAGGAAGAAGCAGCAGCCTGTCGGCAGGAGCGCAAAACGGCGCAGGACAGTATGTTGGTGAAGGCGCTCGGGTTGGCCCATCATTGGCAGCGGCTGCTGGATGAGGGACGATTCAAGACGCTCAGCGAGATCGCCGCCGCCGAGCAGATCGACAAGGGGCAAGCCCGCCGTATCGCGCGGCTACCCCAACTCGCTCCGGACATCATCGAGACCTGCTTATCCGGGAAGCCCTGTGAATGGACGCTGGAGCCGTTGATCCGCCAGGCAATCTCCCGGGATTGGGAAGTACAGCGACAGTTGATTCGCTCGACAGTTTAATATCGCTTTGGCACGCATGGCTGGATACGACCCGGAGCCATCAGTCGCGGTTTGCGAAACCACCGGCGGCTCGTCGGCCTTATGGAAAGCTTTACATAAGGAAGAGCATTTTTAGTTAAGCGGTCGCGCGCATAGGCCTTGAACAATGGCGATGCGTTTCTCCGCGGCCGGTTGACTAAAAATGCATTGAACGAAACCGCCCGCTTAGGACTGGACGGTTATGGGCATTGAATGCTGTGGTGGAGCTGAATGAGAGCGAAGAGAGGGCCGACATAAGGTAGCCCTCTCCGTGTTGGAACGGATTGCGGTGGCACGGCTGCAGGTTTGGTGTCTCGATCCGGTGTAATAAACGGTGCGGCCTTCGGCTGATAAGGCGGTTGACCGGGCAAATCGGGTGATTGCACAAAGCAACCATAGCACCCGGTGAAATGGAGTGATCGAAGGCAGAGCGAAGGCACGGTGAGGCGCATTCATGAGGTGTCAATGAACTTCGGTGAGCGGTGCGGTCGCGGCAATGTTCTGATCTCCACCATATGTCCGACATGACACTGCGGACATTCGAGCAGGGAACGTCCGGTGAGTTTCTCGAAGAAGGTCCGATAGTCGAGCGTTTCGCCGGAATCCACAGGCGGTGGCGGCATGCCCAACAGTTGGCGGCAGCGTGTGAGGTGCTCAGCGCGGTGACGGTTGCCGAGGAGCCCGTAGTGGCGGATTCTCTGCAGACCGCTGGGGAGTGCGTGGAGTAGAAAGCGACGGATGAACTCATCGACCTGAAGGGTCATGGTCTTTTGGCGGTGCTGATGCCGGTAGTCCTTCCAACGGAAGGAGACTCGATCCTCCTCGGCACTGACGAGTCGATGATTGGAAATGGCGACCCGATGCGTATAGCGGCCCAGATAATCCAAGACTTGCTCGGGGCCACCGAAGGGCCGTTTGGCATAGACGACCCATTCGGTGTCGCGCAGGGGTGCGAGGTATTGAGCAAAGGCCCCCGGATCGCGCAGCGGCTCGAGGTCGGAGAAGAACAAGAGCCGCCCGGCCTGGAAAGCCTGCTGGAGACCCTCCAGGAACAGACGACGGAAGAGTCGCGAGAGCACGCGCACGGGAAGGAAGAAGCCAGGGCGACAGGCAATCCAGCGCTGGTGATCGGGTGACAGCCCACCGCCGGGGACGATGCAATGCAGGTGAGGATGATGGAGCAGGTTTTGTCCCCAGGTATGGAGTACGGCGAAGAAGCCGATCTCGGCGCCCAGGTGTTTAGGATCGGCGGCAATGGTGCGGAGGGTCTCAGCCATCGCCCGGAAAAGCAGATTGTAAACCTCGCGCTTGTTCTGGAAGGCGATGGCGGCGATCGCCTCGGGCAGGGTAAAGACCACGTGGAAATACTCGACCGGCAAGAGTTCGGCACGACGGTCTTCGAGCCACTGTGCCCGTGCCAAGGACTGGCATTTGGGACAATGCCTATCCCGGCACGAGTTGTAGGCGTTGCGCGGGTGACCACAGCGATCGCAGGCTTCCAGGTGGCCTCCGAGCGCCGCGGTGCGGCAAGTTTCGATGGCGTGCATGATGCGACATTGCGAGAGCGAGAGTGCGCCGCCGCGCGCATGCCGGTAGGCGGCGCCGTGGCGATGAAAGACGTCCGCCACTTCCAGACGGGGCCGAGCCACCGCGGGGTGCTCAGAAATACTGAGGCGGAGGCTCCTTCGGGGTGAAGGGTTCGGGATGGGGCAGCAGATCGAAGGGACTGGTGGTCGCGCACACCTTGCTGGTGGCGAGCTTGAGATACCGGGCGGTGGTCGAGAGGCTGCGGTGTCCGAGCAGGAGCTGGATGGTGCGGAGGTCCGTGCCGCGTTCCAGCAGGTGGACGGCAAAGGCGTGCCGCAGCGAATGGGGTGTGACGGGCTTTTTCAGGCCCGAGAGTCGGCAGGCCTTGTGGCAGGTTTGACCCACGGCATCCCGGGTGATGGGTTGACCGATCACTTCGCCCGGGAACAGCCATCCCACTGGCCGTACCACCTTCCAATAGGCCCGCAGGATCTCCAACAGCTGGCGCGAGAGCATGACATAGCGGTCCTTTTGCCCCTTGCCCTGCTCGACGCGCAAGGTCATACGCTGGCTGTCGATGTCGCTGACCTTCAGATGGGTCGCCTCGGAGACCCTGAGGCCGGTAGCGTAGACGGTGCTGAGGAGGGTGCGCTGTTTGAGATTACCGACCGCCGCCAGAAACTGCATGACTTCCTCCGGACTGAGGACGATCGGCAGCTTTTGGGGTTTCTTCGGCGCGGGAATCTCCTCAATCGCCCAAGCCCGTTTGAGGGTGACTTTGTACAGAAAGCGGAGCGCGGCCACCGTAATGCACAGGCTGCTTGGAGCGAGCCGCTTCACGGTCGTCAGATGGACCTGATAGGAACGAATCTCCTCTGGCCCCAGTTTCTCGGGCGATTGATGGA